>CAMCIX010000056.1 GCA_945875045.1 uncultured Clostridia bacterium
GTAAAAGCGAAAATAAAAACTCTTACGCCGCAAGCTTCGGCTTAAGCGATATAGAAGAAAGTTATGTATCGGAATATAAGAATCTGCTTTCGGACTTCAACAATATTTCGGTGCGCGAAAAAACAGGACAACAGCTTCTATCAAAAATTTGCGGCAGAGAAAGCACTCTTTTGCCCGACCCGATTTTTTTGCTTTTACGCAGCGATTGGAAGAGTTTATTGAACGAAAACAGCAGAAACAAAAAAGGCTTTATTTTGTTTTATTTGATGGCAAAGACTCAATCTGCAATCAATTTTGCAAAAAGATTATCTCAGACAACAGGTTTAAAGGTTGTATTTATCGATAATTATGAAATCAAAAATATGCTTAGCTTTAAGGTTAAAAGGGGAATCGGACCGAAAGAGTGGTTGGATTTGTTTTGGAATTGCGAATATGTAGTCACCAATTCCTTTCACGGCACGTCTTTTTCAATATTATTCAATAAAAAGATGTATGTTGAGCTTTTGCCCGAAAGCTACGGAGTAAATTCAAGGCTGAAGGATATTTTGCAGCAATACGGCCTGGAGGACAGAATTATTAACCCGGCAAAGGCTGATAATATTTCGGATTCGATTGATTGGAGCATTATAAACGATAAAATAAGCGAAAACCGTGCCGAGGGCTTAAGCTATCTTAAAAAGGTTATATTCGGTGATAAATAATGATTAATGCGAAATTAAACAACTGCTGCGGCTGCGGGGCCTGCGCCTATGTATGCCCTGTAGGAGCCATAAAGCTTAATGAAGACGCAGAGGGCTTTTTATATCCCGAAATTGACTCGGGTGTTTGCATTTCCTGCAATAAATGCGATAGTGTGTGCCCCTTTTCAAACGAACGGCTGAACGGCAAAAAGCCGCTTTCGGTATTCGGCTTCAAGCATTCATCCGATGACATCAGGCTTGAAAGCTCATCAGGCGGATTTTTCACCGCTTTGTCCGACGAAATATTAAACAGCGGCGGCGCTGTATACGGCTCTGTTTATAACGAAAATTTCGACGTGGTACACAACAGAGCCGTCTGCAAAGCAGAACGCGATAAAATGAGGGGTTCCAAGTATGTTCAGTCGGACATATCCAATATATTCCCTTTAATAAAAAAAGATTTGGATGACGGGAGAAACGTCCTTTTTGTCGGTACGCCATGTCAGGTTTCGGGTGTGAAACGGGCTTTTTCAGGCTGTTCCGACCTTATTACCTGCGATGTTATATGTCACGGCGTTCCCTCCCCTGAGTTGTGGAGAGCTTTCAGAAGGCATTTTGAAAAAAAGCAGGCTTGTAAATTCAAAGAAATCTATATACGCGATACACACAATACAGCCGAGGGGCATATAACCCGAGCCGTAACGGAAGACGGAAAGGAATATAAAACCAAAGATTATGTAAATTTATTTTTTACCAATAATCCGCTGCGCCCTTCGTGCTATCATTGTCCTTTTACAACCTTAAACAGGGATTCCGATTTTACCATGGGCGATTTTTGGGGAATAGAAAAAAATCATTATTCTATGAAGGACGAAAAGGGCGTATCGTTTTGCTTTGCCAATACCGGGGCGGCGACGGAAATACTTAAAAAAATCAATGACGAGGGAGTTTTTTTTGAAGCGTCTTCAGACGATAGCTTGCAGCCTCAGCTGTATCATCCTTGTAAAAAGCCGTTGGTAAGAAAAGCTTTTTGGAAGGATTATTATAAAAAAGATATTGACTTTTTGATTGAAAAGTATGTTGTAAAAAAATACGGAATAAGACTAAAGTTATTTATAAGCAAGATATTAAATATAATCTTACATAGATAATACGCTGTTTTGGAGGATATGATGATTTATGTTTAAAAATAAAACCTTATTAATAACAGGCGGGACAGGCTCTTTCGGAAACGCAGTGCTCAACCGCTTTTTAAAGACCGATATAGGAGAAATACGCATTTTTTCCAGAGACGAGAAAAAGCAGGATGATATGCGTCACGAGTTTCAGGCAAAAATGCCGGAAGCTGCCGATAAAATTAAATTTTATATCGGGGATGTACGTGAGATGTCAAGCGTAAAAAGCGTAATGCACGGAGTGGATTATATATTTCACGCCGCGGCGCTCAAGCAGGTGCCGTCTTGTGAGTTTTTTCCTATGGAGGCGGTCCGCACAAACGTAATCGGGACGGATAATGTTTTAACCGCGGCAATTGAGTTCGGGGTAAAATCGGTCATCTGTCTTTCAACTGATAAGGCGGCTTACCCTGTAAACGCAATGGGCATTACCAAAGCACTTGAGGAAAGGGTTGCCGTAGCAAAATCAAGGACGATCGATACGACTAAAATCTGTTGTACACGCTACGGCAATGTTATGTGCAGCCGCGGAAGCGTTATCCCGCTTTGGATTGAACAAATTAAAAAAGGTCTCCCGATAACTATCACCGAACCTTCTATGACAAGATTTATAATGTCGCTTGACGAGGCGGTAAGCTTAGTTCTGTTCGCTTTTGAAAACGGCGAAAACGGCGATATTTTGGTGCAAAAAGCGCCGGCGTGTACGATAGAAACCTTAGCAAAAGCGGTTACTGAGTTATTCAATCCTGAAACGGAAATTAAGATTATCGGTATCCGCCACGGCGAAAAGCTTTATGAGACGCTTCTTACAAATGAAGAATGTTCAAATGCTGTCGATATGGGAGATTTTTACCGTGTGCCTGCCGATAATAGAGGACTTAATTATGATAAGTATTTTAAAGACGGGGATAAAGCACGCAACCCTCTTACGGAATTTAATTCCAATAATACGGAATTGCTTGATGTGCAAGAGGTCAAAGCAAAATTACTCAGCTTGAGCTATATTAAGGATCAATTAAATATTTAGGAGATTACGATGTTTTCAAGTGAATGTATAGAGTATACGATAAAGCTGATTAGAAATGTAATAGCTGACGAACCGCTTTGTGAAATTCCGCAGTCCGTTTCTCTGACTGAGCTTTATCAATATGCAAAATTCCATAAAGTTGAGGCGATAGTATCTACCGCCCTTGATAAGCTGGACATCCAAAACAGCGAAGAAAAATTGCAAAGCTTTAAAAATATATTTTATCAAAATGCCGTTATTTCAATTCGACAAAATTATTATTATGATATGGTCGAGAAAGCCTTTGCCGAAAAAGGCGTATTATTTGCGCCTATGAAGGGAAGCGTTATTAAGCACCTATATCCGCAAAGCAATATGAGGGCTTTATCCGATATTGATATTTTTATTGGAAAAAACAATTCCGAAGCAGCTCACGGGATTATGGAAGAATTAGGATTTAAAACCCTTGAATACGATTCAGAGGTCTTGATTCACGACACGTATTGCGCGGGAGGGGTTCATTTTGAGCTTCATAAGGAGCTGATGCCTCATATTCCTTACTTCAAGGGTGTGGAAGTATGCGATGAGCTGGAAAAGGATATTATTGAGGAAAACGGCAAGTACCTATTTTCAAACGAAGCCTTTTATACCTTTATGATTATACATATCGCCAAGCATGTAAAGCATAACGGAATCGGCTTAAGAGGGTTTATAGATGTTTGGATATATTTGAATAAATATAATGATGAGTTGGATTGGGAAAAAATTGATTATTATATGAAAAAGTCCCACTTAGAGGAATTTAACAGCTGTGTTTTGCAGTTGGTAGACTATTGGTTTAAGGATAAAACCGAGGTGCCCGAGCATATTAGACAATTCGCCTATCTTATTGCGGAAAACGGAGCTGTCGGCGATGCTAAGGCTATGATTTCAGAAGAAAAATATACCGACTTCAAAAATAACAATAAATTCAGATACTATATTAATACCGTTTTTTTGCCGCTTCCCTATATGATTGATAAATATAAAATTTTAAAACGGTATCCTGTTCTTCTTCCGTTCTGCTGGATTCACAGGATTTTCAGCGTTTTGCTTTTTAAAACCTCAAGAATAAAGCTGCTGAAAACTCATTTTGATGATGGCGATATGGAGCTTGGAAAAAATGTTGTTGACTTGAAACAGAAAATAGGTCTATAAGATATAACGGTTTGCGTTGCTTAGTTTAAGGAGAGTATATGAACATACTTATTACGGGAGCCGGCGGCTTTGTGGGGAAGAACCTTGCCGAGGCGCTTAAAAATATCAGGGACGGCAAGGACAGAACACGCCCCGAATTAAAAATAGAGGAAATATATCTTTACGATATTGATTCTTCAAAAGAAGAATTGGAAACGGCGTGTGAAAAGGCGGACTTTGTTTTTAACCTTGCGGGAATAAACAGACCTAAAGATAATTCTGAATTTATGCAAGGTAATTTTGGGTTTGCGGGAGAATTGCTTGATACCCTTAAAAAGTATAATAATAAATGTCCCGTAATGCTTGCAAGCTCTGTTCAGGCGACCTTGATAGGCAGGTATGACAGTGACTACGGCAGGAGCAAAAAGGCGGGCGAGGAGCTGTTTTTTGAGTACTCAAAGGAAACAGGTGCAAAGGTGCTTGTGTACCGCTTTCCCAACCTGTTCGGCAAGTGGTGCAGACCTAATTACAACAGCGCCGTCGCGACCTTTTGCTACAACACCGCCAATGATTTGCCGATTACGGTAAATGATCCCTCGACCGAATTGGAGCTATTATATATTGACGATTTGGTTACAGAAATGCTTGACGCGCTCGAAAATAAGGAGCATCATTGCGAATTTGACGGAGTGAAAACCGTGCTTTGCGAATACGGAAAATACTGCGCCGCACCGATAACTCATTTTGTAACCTTAGGCGAAATCGCAGATTTACTTGAAAGCTTTAAAAATCAGCCGGAAACCCTTTTAATGCCTGAAATACCGAATGACTCCTTTGCAAAAAAGCTTTATTCAACATTTCTTTCTTATCTGCCTAAGGAAAAAATAAGCTTTCCTCTTAAAATGAATGTGGATAACAGAGGTTCTTTTACCGAGCTTTTAAAGACCGAAAAATGTGGTCAGATAAGCGTTAATATTTCAAAACCGGGTATTACAAAGGGTCAGCATTGGCATAACTCTAAGTGGGAGTTTTTTATCGTCGTTTCGGGTCACGGACTGATAGAAGAACGTAAAATCGGGAGCGACGAGGTACTGCGGTTTGAGGTCAGCTCAGACAGAATCGAAGCGGTGCATATGCTCCCCGGATACACCCACAATATCATAAATTTGTCCGACACCGAAAATTTAGTGACTGTGATGTGGGCGAACGAGCAGTTTGATCCGGGACACCCGGACACATTCGGCGAAACTGTGAAAGGATAAAATATTTTTTAAAAAAAGAAGGGTATTGACAAATGAATCAACATCCTAAACATGCTCTTGATAGGCATACAGGCTTAAACTATTATCAAAACAGCTTAAACCTAATAAGGCTGCTTGCGGCGTTACAGGTGCTTTATGGTCATCTCTATATACATTTGCAGCTTAAGCCGTTGCCGATTATCGGAAACATATTATCTATCTTTTCGGGAGTACCTGTTTTTTTCTTTGTGAGCGGATATTTAATCTGGTCTTCAATCGATCGCTCAAAAAATATTAAAGAATATCTTTTGAAGCGAGTTTTGCGTTTGTATCCGGAATTGTGGTGCGGTGTAGCAATAAGCTTAATTTCCATTATTATACTATATGACGGTGTTGTCTTTAGGGATATTGCGTTATTTGTGATAACCCAGAGTACCTTTATGCAATTCTGGACACCTAATTCACTTAGAGACTTCGGATGCGGAACACCAAACGGCGCGTTGTGGACAATTTGCATAATCGTGCAGTTTTATATTGTCGCTTGGTTTATAAAAAAGTTTATTAATAAACACAAATCAATTATCTGTCATATAAGTATATTACTTATTTCAATTCTTATCAGCTGTTTGACTCCTTTAACGGAAAAGGTCTTTCCGACAATTATATGCAAGCTTTACCGACAAACCTTTATACCCTATTTGTGGTTGTTTTTGCTCGGTGCGTTTATTTGTGAGCATTTCAAACAGATTGTACCCCTCTTAAAACGGTTTTGGTATCTTGCCGCAATACTGTTTTTTGTAGTTTATTATTTAAAAATAGATATAAATGCTTCTTATCCTGTTATACGCAGTATTCTTTCCTGCTTTTTCTGTATCGGCTTTGCATATGCTTTCCCTCGTCTTCAAATAAAACACGATATCTCATACGGCATATACATTTATCATATGATTGTTATAAATATTTGCCTTGAATTAGGCTTCAAAGGCAATTGGATAGTCGGCGCGGCAGTATTATTGATAACCGTCCTCATGGCAATTTTGTCTTATTTTACTGTCGGCAACTACAGCAAAAGGAAAAAATCAAATCTGAGCAAATTAATAACGGCTGTTTGGAGATGTTAGTATGGATATAAAACTCAACTATTCAGATATAAAATTCAAGGATAACGGCAAGTTAAAGCTGTTGATTATAGTAGGCACCCGCCCCGAAATCATACGCCTTGCGGCGGTTATAAATAAATGCCGCGAATATTTTGACTGTATTTTGGCGCATACGGGGCAAAATTATGACTATAACTTAAACGGTGTATTTTTCAAAGATTTGAAATTAGCCGACCCCGAGGTGTATATGGACGCTGTAGGGGACGATTTGGGCGCTACCGTCGGCAATATTATAAATTGTTCGTATAAGCTTATGTCGGAGATTAAGCCCGATGCTCTGCTTATTTTGGGAGACACCAATTCCTGCCTGTCGGCTATTTCTGCAAAGCGTCTGCATATCCCGATTTTCCATATGGAGGCGGGCAACCGCTGTAAGGACGAGTGTTTGCCCGAAGAAACCAACCGCCGAATTGTGGATATTATATCCGACGTTAATATGGCTTACTCAGAGCACGCGAGGCGTTACCTTGCCGAGTGCGGACTGCCAAAGGAGCGCACCTATGTCACAGGCTCGCCTATGGCGGAGGTACTGCACGCGAATTTAGCCGAAATAAAGGCAAGCGATATTCACGAAAAATTAGGGCTTGAAAAGGGCAAATATATTTTACTCTCTGCCCACAGGGAGGAAAATATCGATACCGAGAAAAACTTTTTATCCCTCTTTACCGCTATTAACAAAATGGCGGAAAAGTACGATATGCCGATACTATATTCCTGCCATCCGCGCTCTAAAAAGAGATTAGAACAAAGCGGCTTTAAGCTTGATAAAAGGGTTATTAAGCACCAGCCGCTGGGCTTCCACGATTACAACTGTCTGCAAATGAACGCCTTTTGCGTTGTGTCCGACAGCGGAACCTTGCCCGAGGAAAGCTCATTTTTTACAAGCATAGGAAAGCCTTTTCCCGCGGTTTGTATACGTACCTCTACCGAACGCCCCGAGGCGCTGGACAAAGCTTGCTTTATCCTTGCTGGAATCGACGAAAAGAGCCTTTTGCAGGCGGTCGATACGGCGGTGGAAATGAATAAAAACGGCGACTTCGGAATACCCGTTCCCGATTATACAGAGGAAAACGTATCTACCAAGGTTGTAAAAATAATTCAGTCCTATACGGGCGTTGTAAATAAAATGGTTTGGAGAAAATTTTAATATAAATACTTATAAAGTAAAATCAGCAGTATAAATCCCCTTGTTTAACAAATAATAGAATCACGATTCAATAAAATAAGGGGATTAAAATATATGAAAGCCACAGGAATAGTCAGAAGAATAGACGACCTCGGAAGGGTTGTAATACCTAAAGAGATTCGCCGCACTATGCGTATTCGCGAGGGCGACCCGCTGGAAATATACACGAATTCCGGTGGGGAGGTCATTTTTAAAAAGTATTCGCCTATAGGGGAGCTTTCCTCGTTTGCTTCTCAATATGCGGAGGCGCTTAACGCCGCGACCGATTTAACCGTGCTTATCTGCGACCGCGACCATTGTATCGCGGCGTCGGGAATATCCAAAAAGGAGGTTCTTGAACGCCGCGTGACCCAGAATGTCGAGGATATTATGGAGGGCAGGCGAGTTGAGGTTTATCCGAGCGGAAAGTCCGTTCCGGCAATAGAGGGAATCGACCAGAGCATTGCCGTAGCCGCGCCGATTGTAGCGTCGGGAGATGTCAGCGGAGCGGTGGTGCTTACCTCCGCGGACGGCGGGAGCGCCAATGAGAGCGACATTAAATCTGTCTCTTATACACATCTCCGAGCCCACGAGACCTCTCTACAT
>CAMCIX010000057.1 GCA_945875045.1 uncultured Clostridia bacterium
TAATAAAGGCTTGTCCGTGAAAAAATTGTCATATTAGGTAGTCGGAAAAAATTTTTTATAAAAATCTATAAGCTTATCCCTTATTCCCCCCGCGAGGTAGAGGGAGCCGAAGACGAAAACAGGGTCGTTATTCGCAAGCAAAGCTGATTTTTTTATCGCTTCGTCATAATTATCGGCTGTTACCGTGGGACAGTACTCCTCTGCCGCTTCGGCAAGCTCTGAGGCGGAAAGCGTTCTCGGCATATTTTCAACCGTCACCGCGACCGCCGACCTACAAAACGGGAGGGTGGTTTTAAGGACGGTTTTATAGTCCTTGTCCTTCATAACTCCGATTACGGCGGTAACTCTGCCCGCGTGTTTTTTAAGAATTTTCGCAAGCTCTGCCGCGCCGTCGGGATTATGCGCGCCGTCAAGCACAACCAAGGGATTTTTGCATATTATCTCGGCTCTGGCGGGGAAAAATGTATTTGCAAGCGCTTTTTTCACCGTTTCATAAGGTATATTGTATCCCGAATTTTCCACAGTTTCAATAACGGTAAGAGCGTTTTCAATCTGGTACTCACCGCAAAGCGAAATATTGTACTCCTTATTCTTATATATAATACTGTTCTCGCTCTCATCGCATTTTAAAACGGTAAGACAGGATAAATCAGGTGTAACAAGCCGATTTGAATAGCTTTCTATCACCGCAAGCGCCTCCTGACGTTGACCCGCCGAGGCGACGGTAACAGGGCATTCCTTAATTATTCCGCATTTTTCGGCGGCGATTTTTTCCACGGTATCCCCTAAAATGCCCAAATGGTCAAGTCCTATTTTAGTTATGACCGCGGCGGAAACGTTATTAAGGGTATTGGTCGCGTCAAATCTGCCGCCTAAACCCGTTTCGGCGACAACAATATCGCATTTTTTATCGCTGAAATAGGTAAAAGCCGCGGCGGTAATAAACTCGAACTCGGTCATCTCCACACCCGAGTCGATAACCTTTTGCGAATATTTTATCAAATCCTCCTCGGAAATAAATTCTCCGTTTATCTGAATCCGCTCGCGGAAATCGATAACAAATGGAGAGATAAAAAGCCCCGTTTTAAAGCCCGCCGTTTCAAAAATTTTCGCAAGCATTGCCGAAACAGAGCCCTTGCCGTTTGTCCCCGCGATATGAACCGACCTAAAATTATCCTGCGGATTGTCAAGCTTTTCAAGGGCAAGGGATATTCGCTCAAGCCCCGCGGGCTTTGAAAATTTGCCGAGAGAATGAATATAATTCAAGGTTTCGCCGTAATTCAAAATTTTTACTCCTTTTCCTATATATGTATTGTATTTAAGCGCCTTTTCCGCACAAAATACTATCGGACAAGGCGGAAAGCCGTAAGATACAGCGCCTTAAAAGCGCACGGTGCTGATAAAAAGGTAAGTATGCTGTTGTCCTATAAGTGTGATAATAGCATACTTTTTTAAAATGTCAAGCCATCAGCGACGAAGCTGTAAAGTTTGTATGTTATCGCACCGAAAAATACCGGTAGGACATTCCGGTACAGTAAGAAAGAGACTGCGCCGAAACAGGTGCAGTCCCTTTATATTATCCAGTTATTATACTCCTCGTCCTTTACCATAAGGTCTGCGATAGTATAGGAGTCAAAAAACTCATTTATTACGCGGTTAAGCTCCCGCCACATAGGAAACGTGCGGCAACGGTCGGCAAGCTCGCAGGGCTCAGCGCCCGATTTAAGACAGGCGACAGGGGCAAGCGTACTCTCTGTAACCGCAAGAATCTCGCTCACCTTGTACTTATCAGGCTCGCGGCAAAGGCGGTAGCCTCCGCCCTTGCCGTGCGCGCCCTCGACAAGCCCCGCCTTAGAGAGGCTTGCCATTATTCCTTCAAGATATTTTTGTGATATATTTTGCCGCTCGGTTATAGCCTTTAGTGGGATAAAGCCCTCGCCGCCGTGTTCGGCAAGATCTACCATAACCCTTAGCGCGTAACGTCCTCTTGTAGATACCGTCATAGCTTACTCTGCAAAAAGGGCTGTGGACAAATATCTGTCCCCCGTATCGGGGAGCAAAGCCACAATGGTTTTACCCGCGTTTTCTTCCCTCTTTGCAAGCTCGACCGACGCATACAGCGCCGCGCCCGAGGAAATACCTACCAGCACGCCCTCGCTTCTTCCGATTTCCTTACCGAAAGCGAAGGCGTCCTCGTTTTCTACGGGTAAAATCTCGTCATAAACAGAGGTATCAAGCACGTCGGGGACAAAGCCCGCGCCGATTCCCTGAATCTTATGCGCGCCCGACGGCTTACCAGAAAGCACCGCGGAGGAGGCGGGCTCAACCGCAACAACCTTAACCTGCGGCTTTTTGGACTTCAAGTACTTGCCTACGCCGGTAACCGTGCCGCCCGTGCCTACGCCCGCGACGAATATATCAACCTCGCCGTCGGTGTCCTCGAAAATTTCGGGACCCGTGGTTTCAAAATGCGCCTTGGGGTTGGCGGGGTTTACAAACTGTCCGGGGATAAAGCTGTTAGGAATTTCCTTGCTTAATTCCTCCGCCTTGGCTATAGCGCCCTTCATTCCCTTTGCACCCTCGGTAAGCACCAGCTCCGCGCCGTATGCCTTCATAAGCTGTCTGCGCTCAACCGACATAGTTTCGGGCATAACAATTATAATTCTGTAGCCCCTCGCGGCGGCAACCGCGGCGAGACCAATCCCTGTATTGCCCGAGGTCGGCTCGATAATAACCGAGCCCTCCTTGAGCTTTCCGCTCTTTTCGGCGTCATCGATCATCGCCTTTGCGATACGGTCCTTTACCGAACCCGCGGGATTAAAATATTCAAGCTTTGCCAAAACCTTGGCTTTAAGGTTATACTTTTTTTCGATATGGGTTAATTCCAAAAGCGGAGTTTTGCCTACAAGCTGATCCGCGGATGTGTAAATATTTGACATTTCTAATTACTCCTTT
Organism: uncultured Clostridia bacterium; assembly: GCA_945875045.1. Classification (GTDB taxonomy): domain Bacteria; phylum Bacillota; class Clostridia; order Oscillospirales; family Acutalibacteraceae; genus UBA737. Next base: position 2,956 of record CAMCIX010000057.1, read on the forward strand.
AAGATTTATTTTACAAGCTCAAAGCCGTGTTCAAGGTCTGCAATAATATCGTCGATATGCTCCGTTCCTACCGAGAGACGGACGGTGTTTGGCTTAATTCCTATACTTAACAGCTCCTCCTCGCTTAACTGCGAATGGGTTGTGGAGGCGGGGTGTATAACAAGGGATTTTACGTCCGCTACGTTTGCGAGCAGGGAGAAAAGCTCCAAGGACTCTGTAAACTTTCTTGCCTTTTCGGCTCCGCCCTTAATTTCAAAGGTGAAGATTGAGCCCGCGCCCTTTTCAAAGTAGCTGTCGTACAGCTCCTTTTGTCTGCCTGTGGCAAGCGAGGGGTGGTTAACCTTTTCTACCTGCGGGTGGTTTTTAAGGAAATCCACAACCTTTAAAGCGTTTTCAACGTGGCGCTCAACCCTTAAAGAGAGGGTTTCAAGTCCCTGTAATAACAGGAAGGAGTTAAAGGGCGAGATGGTCGCTCCCTGATCCCTCATAAGGGTGGTGCGAAGCTTTAATATGTAGGCGAGATTGCCGCAAGCCTCAGTAAATACTACTCCGTGATAGGAGGGGTTAGGCTCTGAAAGACCGGGGAACTTATCGTTTGCCGCCCAGTCGAATTTGCCCGAATCCACAACAACGCCGCCCATTACCGTGCCGTGACCGCCGATAAACTTTGTAGCGGAGTGTACCACTATATCCGCGCCGTGCTCAATAGGTCTTAAGAGATACGGTGTCGCAAAGGTGTTATCAACTATAAGGGGAATACCGTGACGGTGGGCGATTTCAGACAGCCCCTCAATATCCGCAATGTCGGAATTGGGGTTGCCGAGGGTTTCCGAATAGATAAGCTTTGTGTTGGGCTTAATAGCCGCCTCAATCGCCTCAAAATCGCTCGGTGCGGCAAAGGTGGTGTCAACCCCCTGCTCCTTTAGGGTATTGGCAAATAGGTTGTATGTACCGCCGTAAAGGTTAGAGGAGGCGACAATATGATCCCCCGCGCGGGCGATATTCTGCACCGCGTAGGTAATAGCCGCCGAGCCCGACGCGGTAGCGAGAGCCGCCGCCCCGCCCTCTAAGGCGGCAATGCGCTTTTCAAAAACGTCCGAGGTCGGGTTCATAAGCCTTGTGTAAATGTTACCGCCCTCCGAAAGACCGAAGCGACCCGCCGCCTGTGCGGAATCCTTAAATACATAGGAGGTTGTCGCGTAAATCGGCACCGCGCGGGCGTCGGTTGCGGGGTCGGGACTTTCCTGACCCACGTGTAGCTGTAAGGTTTCAAACTTGTAATTGCTCATTTTAAAAATTTCCTTTCGTTATTAAATATTATATTAATCAACATCGGCACATTCGCCCGAAACGGAAATTTGCCCTTACACGAGCCTCAAAAATGTCTGTTTTTAGCCTCATATCATTTACCTACCAATCCGATATGTTGGTGGTATTATAGCATCTATTTCCTACTTTGTCAATAGGAAAATGAAAAATTTTCTATTTTTTTAATATGTCGTTAGGCACAAACCTGTTGACATTTCAACAAGTTTATGCTATACTTGTTGAAACTTCAACAAGCAAGGAGGAAATCAGTTGAAAAAGAGATTTGAAACCTTTACCGTGCTTTTAAACAGAATAAGCCGAAATATCAGGAAATTGAAAAATCGGGAGATGGCGGAATATAATTTGAGAAGCGCGCATATTTCCTGTCTTTATTATCTGTATTTATCCGAGGGCTTGACGGCAACCGAGCTCTGCGAGAGGTGTGAGGAGGACAAAGCCACCGTTTCCCGCGCCCTCGACTATCTTGAGACAAACGGTTATCTTACCTGTGAAGCCAAAAGCGCTAAACGCTATAAAAGCCCCCTTGTTTTGACCAAAAAGGGGGTTGAGGTAGGAGAAAGGATTGCCGAAAAAATAAATAAAATTCTTGACCGAATAAGCGGCGAACTAACCGAGGAGGAGCGGCTTGAGTTTTACCGCTGTCTTACGGTAATAAGCGACAGTCTTGATTTTATAGCAAAAGACAAAATTTAATAGGAGTGATGTTATGTTTTTTATAAAATCGGCGCTGATTGTGACCGAAAAGGGTATCGTTAATAACGGATTGACAGCTCCTATTGCCAATGCGCTATCAGCCCTATAAAAGCAGGCTGTACGAAAAACTGCTGCATATATTTTTAAGATAATAAAGGAGCCTATCATTATGAAAACAAGAATTATTATAGATTCCACCATGGACCTATCGCCCGAGCTTAAAAGCAAGGTAAGCATAGTTCCGCTCACCGTACATTTCGGGGACGAGGAATATATTGACGGGGTTACAATCGACCATAAAGCGTTTTATGAAAAGCTTGTTGAGACCGACGTGCATCCCTCCACAAGTCAGGCGACCCCCGACGCCTTCATAAAGGAGTTTGAAAAGGCAAAGGCGGTAGGTGAAGGTGCGGTTGTTATCACCCTCTCCTCAAAGCTTTCGGGAACCTACCAAAGCGCTCAGATAGCCGCCGAGGACTACGAAAACGTATTTTTGGTTGACAGCGGGAGCGTAACTATAGGCGGAGGAATATTAGTTGAATACGCGCTCAGGCTTTTAAACGAGGGGCTTGAAGCCAAGGAAATCGCCGAAAAGCTCGAAGAAGCTAAGGAAAGAATTATTATTATCGCTTTGGTGGACACCCTTGAATACCTTAAAAAAGGCGGCAGAATTTCCAAAACCGTAGCCTTTGCGGGAGCCGTTTTAAATATTAAGCCGGTTCTCGCCGTAGAAGACGGTGAGATAACCATTCTCGGTAAGGCGCGCGGCTCAAAAATGGGCAATAACCTTTTGGTGCAGGAAATCGAGAAGTCGGGCGGCGTTAATTTCGGTATGCCGGTTCTCCTCGGTTACTCCGGCTTATCCGACGCTCTGCTTTTAAAATATATCGAGGACAGCAAGAGCATTTGGGATGGCGGACTCGACGAAATTCACTACACAAGCATAGGCAGCGTAATCGGCACCCACGCAGGCCCCGGAGCCATAGCGGCGGCATTTTTCAAAAAATAACAGACGCTTAATTTGAAATCAGAAACACCTAAATCAAAATAACATCAAGTTCAGTTATAGGTTTCAAGCTTTGTCACCACATTATAAACGAAAATAAAACCGCCACCGCTCCAAAGAATATCTTTAATCCGACAACTCTGAACAAAGCATATTCCGCGGAATATTTCCACTGAGAATTAGTACTTATCTTTCTTTGAAACAGAGAAAATATTACCGAAACCGAAATGCAGACAATAATAATAAGCGAATATTTATCAAAGATTGGCTTTTTCAATATCATTCTGATTAAAACAGCAATAAAGCAGATAAAGGAAAAACCGCATTGTTTAACTATATGCCAAATAAGATATTTATTTAAAACATATTTTTCTTTATCGCTGTTAACTGTCGGCTCATAGGTAATAGAGGTATGACAAAACGGACATTCGCTGTCTGCACTAACCGTCATTTTGCAATTCGGACAGGTTTTCATAAAAATGCTCTCCCCTTATTTAGATGTTAAACGGCGGGAACAAGCCCCTGCCTTACTGTATAATTTCAGCTTACATAAAAATTCCGCATTACGCATTACGAATTCCGAATTAATTTACTTCTCCCACTTATTGCAAAGCGCGGTTATTTGGTCGGCAAAGGCGGCAATGTCCTTATTCGCCCCGTGGCGGTATTTTTCAATTACCGAGCCTAAGCGCTTATAGGCGGTGAGCAGTCGGTCAAAAACGGCAGAGGGTCTTCTCTGCGGCTCTGTCCTACCCTTGATTTTTTCACAGTTGCCCTTTTCGGTGCAGATTCCCGTTATCAAATCGTAGGCGGAGGCGTTATAGGGCGCTGCAGCGGGGATATTCATAACCTCGGTTATTGTCCTTGCGAACTCGTCGCAGGCTTCGTCCTCGCCGTGGTTTACGAAAATCATTTTGGGCTTTTGCTTAAAGCCGTCAAGCCAAGAAAGCAATATTTTTTTATCGGCGTGACCGCTTATGCCCTCCAATTTCTCAATACGGGCGTTGACCTTAATGCTCTCGCCGAAAAGGCGAACGGTATCCGCCCCGTCCACAAGGCTTCTGCCCAAGGTTCCCTCCGCCTGGTAGCCGACGAACAGAACCGTGCTGTCCTTGCGCCACAGATTGTGCTTTAAATGGTGGCGAATACGCCCCGCCTCGCACATTCCGCTGGCTGAAAGTATAATCTTCGGCGTTTTGTCAATATTTATAGCAACCGAATCATCGCTCGTAACCGAGAGCTTAAGCTCGGGGAATTTTATCGGGTTTATCCCCTGTTCGAGAAGCTGCCTTGCCTCGGGGTCGTAGTAGTCGAGCATAGAACCGCTGTAAATTTCGGTCGCCTCGACCGCCAGCGGACTGTCGACATAAACGGGAAAGCGGTCGTGACCCTTTATAAGCCCCTTTTCCTTTATTATTCTAAGCAAATACAAGAGCTCTTGCGTTCTGCCCACGGCAAAGGAGGGGATAACCACGTTTCCGCCGCGGTCGAAGGTTTCTTGAATAATTTTTGTAAGCTGACCTATGTAATCGGGTCGCTCGCCGTGCAGGCGGTTGCCGTAGGTGGACTCAATTACAATATAGTCCGCGCTTTCGGGCTGACCGGGATCGTTTATAAGCGGGCGATCTGTGTTTCCCAAATCCCCCGAAAAAACTATACGCTCGGTCTTGCCGTTCTCGGTAACGGTTACGGTTATGCTCGCCGAGCCTAAAAGATGCCCCGCGTCGGTAAATTTTATGCTTATTCCGTCGCATAGATTATACTCGGTCTCATAATCGCAGGAAACAAACTGCTTCAAAGCCTTAGCGGCGTCCTCGGCGGTGTAGAGCGGAACATAAGGCGCTGTTCCCGCCCGCTTTGCCTTGCGGTTGCGCCAGCCCGCCTCAAACTCCTGAATGTGCGCCGAATCAAGAAGCATTATACCGCAAAGCTTAGCGGTAGCCGCCGTTGTATATATATGACCCGTAAAGCCGCCGGAGGTAAGCGCGGGTATCTTGCCGGAGTGGTCGATATGCGCGTGGGTAAGCAGAAGATAATCCACCTGCGAGGGGAGCACGGGCAGCTCGGCGTTTTCGTAAATATCCCGTCCCTGCTCCATTCCGCAGTCAATCATAATAGTTTTGCCGCAGGCTTCAAGCAGTGTGCAGGAGCCCGTAACCTCGTGGGCGGCGCCGTAAAACATTATTTTCATAAAAGCACAACCTTTCATACTTCTATTA
>CAMCIX010000058.1 GCA_945875045.1 uncultured Clostridia bacterium
TACACACTGCATATCGTCGGCAGCGTCAGATGTGTATAAGAGACAGGTTATAAAGTTATAGGCGGTAGAGTTATGGATATAAGGGTCGGCGACAGACTTTTAATGAAAAAAAAGCATCCCTGCGGTGCGGATACCTTTACGGTGACAAGAATCGGTATGGATTTTCGCCTAAGGTGCGACGGCTGCGGCAGAGAGGTAATGGTTCCAAGGGTGAAGGCTGAAAAAAGCCTTAAAAAAATAATAAGAGCGGACGGAGAAGAATAATGTTTGATAAGCTTGAAACGGTTGTAAACCGATATGAACAGATAGGGTTAGAGCTGTCAAGACCCGAGACGGCGGGGGATAACGCCCTTTTTACAAAGCTGATGAAGGAGCACGCGGAGCTTACTCCGATAGTTGAAAAATACCGTGAATACAAGTCGGCTAAGGATTCCGAGAGGGAGGCGCTTGAAATACTCTCCGAAAGCGGACTTGACAAGGATTTTAAGGAGCTTGCAGAGGAGGAGCTGAAAACCGCTAAGGCGGATATTGAACGCTGTTCCGAGGAGCTGAAAATCCTGCTTTTGCCCAAAGACCCCAACGACGAAAAAAACGTTATAGTGGAAATCCGCGGCGGAGCGGGCGGCGAGGAGGCGGCGCTCTTTGCGGGCTCACTTTACAGAATGTATACAATGTATTCCGAATCAAAGCGCTGGAATATTGAGGTTATAAACGCCAATGAAACCGAGCTTGGCGGCTATAAGGAAATCGTGTTTATGATAGAGGGCGCGGGGGCGTATTCCCGTCTTAAATACGAAAGCGGAGTACACCGCGTTCAGCGCGTACCCGATACCGAAACTCAGGGACGTATTCACACCTCCACCGTCACCGTGGCGGTACTTCCCGAGGCGGAGGACGTGGAATTGGAAATTAACCCCGCCGACCTTAAAATAGATACCTTCCGCTCGTCGGGCGCGGGCGGTCAGCACATTAATAAGACCTCCTCGGCGATAAGGGTTACCCATATTCCGACAGGCACGGTGGTTGAATGTCAGGACGAGCGAAGCCAGTTTAAGAACAAGGATAAAGCCCTTAAAATTCTGCGTTCCCGTCTGCTTGACGCGGCGCAGAGAGAGCACGACGAAGCGATAGCCTCCGACCGTAAATCACAGGTAGGAACAGGGGACAGGAGCGAGCGAATCCGCACCTACAACTATCCCCAGGGTCGTGTGACCGACCACAGAATAGGTCTTACCCTTTATAAGTTAGAGCAGATTTTAAACGGCGACCTTGACGAGGTTGTGGACGCGCTCACCACCTATTACAGAACCGAAGCGTTAAAGGCGGAAAACGAGGGATAATTAATGCTTACCAAAAGGCTAAAAGCCGATGTAAAGGGTAAAGAAATCGCGGCGGAAATACTTAAAAAGGGCGGAATCGTCGCAATCCCTACAGAGACGGTGTACGGGCTTGCCGCCTCCGCCTATGACGAAAACGCCGTTAAAAAGGTTTTTATTGCTAAAGGCAGACCGCAGGACAATCCGCTTATCGTCCATATAGCCGACATTGCCGATTTAAAAACCGTTGCAAGGGATATTCCAGAATCGGCTTATGTTGCGGCTCAAAAATTCTGGCCCGGGCCGCTTACTATGATTTTCAAGCGCACCGATAAAATTCCCGCAAGCGTTTCGGCGGGGCTTGATACCGTGGCGATAAGAATGCCGTCGGACAAAACGGCGCGGGAGATAATAAAGAAAAGCCTTCCGCTTGCCGCGCCGTCAGCAAATACCTCCGGAAAGCCGAGTCCCACCTCGGCACAGTATGTTATTGACGACCTTGACGGTAAAATTGACGCGGTGGTTATGTCTGACGACTGCGAGGTGGGGGTGGAATCTACTGTGATTACGCTTGTGACAAACCCGCCTCGATTGTTAAGACCGGGGGCTGTGACGCTGGAACAGCTAAAGGAAATTTTCCCCGATATTGTTGTCGATAAGGCGGTGCTTGAGGAGCCTACTAAGGGTGAAAGGGTTGCTTCACCCGGTATGAAATACAAGCACTATGCCCCTAAAACCGAGACCTATTTGGTGGAGGGTGATTCCGAAAGGTTTGCGGAATTTGTTAATTCAAAGCAAAACGCCGCCGCTGTCTGCTTTTCTGAGGAAGAAGACAAGATAACCGTGCCGAAGCTTTGCTACGGCAGTCAAGGGGACGAATCCACCCTTGCGCACAGCGTTTTTTCGGTCTTGCGTAGGGCGGATAATTTAGGTGTGCAGGCGATTTACGTCCACGCTCCCTCAAAAAGCGGCGTGGGGCTTGCAGTCTATAACCGCCTTATTCGCGCGGCGGCTTTCAGGGTGATAAAGCTATGAGTATTGTGATAGGGCTTACAGGGCCGACAGGCTCGGGCAAAAGCAGCGTATCAAGAATTGCCGAGGATTTCGGTTTTCAGGTAATCGACTGCGATAAGACCGCGAGAGAGGCGACCGAAAAGGGAACAGACGGCTTAAAGGCACTTGTGTTAGCTTTCGGAAAGGAAATTTTACTTCCCGACGGGACTTTAAACCGAAAGGCGCTTGCCGCTTTAGCCTTTAAGGATAAAGAGAGTACGGAATTGCTTAATAAAACTATTTTGCCCTACATTGCCGAGCTTTTAAAAAAACAGGCTCAAAATCGCGATACCCTGCTTGACGCGCCCACCCTTTTTGAGAGCGGAATAAATGAAATCTGCAATAAAACTATCGCGGTTTTAGCCGACAGAGAAATAAGGCTTAAGCGAATAATCTCACGGGATAATCTAACACTAAAAGAGGCTGAAACACGTATAAACGCAGGAAAAAGTGAGGAATTTTTCCGAGAGCGCGCGGATTATATTTTACACAACAACGGTGACGAGAGGGCGTTTTTAAAACGCTTTTCCGATATATTAAAGGAAATTACGGGAGGTAATTTACAATGTCAGAAAAATCAAAATCGGAGCAATTAAAGGAAGGTCTTTTTTATAAGCGCAAAAACGGAAGACTTGTATCAAGCGAGGAGACCTTAAAAAATGCGGACGAATACTGCGAGGGCTATAAAAGCTTTTTAAACGCCGCTAAAACCGAGCGCGAGGCGGTAAATACAGCGGTCGCTTTAGCAAAAGAAAAAGGCTTTACCGAGTTTGTTTACGGCAAAAAGTATAATGCGGGCGATAAGGTTTTCTTTAATAATCGCGGCAAGACCGTTGCCTTTGCCGTAATCGGTAAGGAGCCTGTTGAGCAGGGCGTTAATATAACCGCGGCGCATATCGACTCTCCCCGCCTTGACTTAAAGCCTAATCCGCTTTATGAGGACCTTGACTTAGCACTATTCAAAACACATTATTACGGCGGAATCAAGAAATATCAATGGACGGCTGTTCCGCTTGCCCTCCACGGCGTTTTCGCCCTAAAGGACGGCACGGTTAAGGAGGTTTCAATCGGTGAAAAGGACGACGAGCCTAAGTTTGTAATCAACGACCTTTTGCCTCACTTAGCCTCCGAGCAGATAAAGCGCCCCTTGAACGAGGGAATTAAGGGCGAGGAATTAAACGTCCTCGTAGGCTCTCACCCCTTTAAGGACGATAAGGGGAGCGAGCTTGTAAAGCTTAATATTTTAATGTTGTTAAACGAGAAATACGGCGTTACCGAGGAGGACTTCCTCTCTGCCGAATTAGAGCTTGTCCCCGCCGCTCGGTCCTGCGACATTGGCTTTGACCGCTCGCTTATCGGCTCCTACGGTCAGGACGACCGCGTTTGCGCCTATCCGGCTCTTACCGCCGTTTTGGAGGTTGAAAATCCGCAAAAGACCGCCCTTGCCATTCTTGCCGATAAGGAGGAGATAGGCTCCTCGGGCAACACCGGTCTTGAATCGGACTTTTTGCGTTTTTGTATCGGCGACCTTGCGAAAATGCAGGAGGGGGACGTGACAAAGGCGCTCAGAAATTCAAAATGCCTTTCTGCCGACGTTAACGCGGGTATCGACCCGACATTTCAGGACGTTATGGAGCGCAAAAACGCTTCTTTCCTAAATTACGGCGTTGTGGTTACAAAATATACGGGAGCAAGAGGAAAGTCAGGCACCTCCGACGCGTCGGCTGAGTATGTTGCAGAGGTCAGAGCTTTGCTTGATAATGCGGGCATTGTATGGCAGACGGGCGAGCTTGGCAAGGTGGACATCGGGGGCGGCGGTACTGTCGCAATGTTTATCGCGAATATGGGGGTTGACGTGGTTGACTTAGGCGTTCCCGTGCTTTCAATGCACGCGCCGTTTGAGACCACCGCTAAATTCGACGTATATATGTGCTACCGCGCAATGTATGAATTTATGAAGTAGCAAAAAGCCTAAAAAAACACCCTTTCGGGTGCTTGACAAATTTAAAAGCTATGGTATAATATAGGTGAAATAAGGCAAATCCATTGATAAACGGTTAGCCTTTGAAATTAACGAAAATAGCCGCTAACTTTTGGAGGGTTGGGCGGTTATTTTTTTATGCTTAATATGTAGCCTGTTGCTACAATCAGGACTAATACTATTAAATAATAATACTCCATAGCATCACCCCCTAACTATATTAGAGGGCAAATGCCCTCTGAATGTCAAAGGGCTAACCGCCTACCTTTATATAGACTTGCCTTATTTCAACGTTAGTATAACATATTGTGACGCCTATATACTTTAGGCTGCGGTATTTTTCATTTACCCTTTGCTTATTATTATTTGAAAAACAGAGGTAACCTTTCAAGGAAGATAATATCGTCCCTGTCGGCGGCGTCGCCCTCGGCTAAAAAGGCACAGGCGGCGGCTTCCTTACCTCCCGCCTCCTTAACAAGCTCGCGAACGGCGGCAAGAGACTCGCCCGTGCTTATAACGTCGTCTATAATAAGCACCCGCTTGTTCTTAAGCATATTAACCTCTGTCTCGCCTAAGAATAAATGCTGTTCGTGCTGAGTAGTAATAGAAGTAACGCTTACCTCGAGCGGGTTGCGCATATAAACCTTCATTCCCTTGCGGGCGATTACATAGGGCTTGCCTGTCTGTCTTGCCATTTCGTAGGCAATAGGTATGCTTTTCGCCTCGGGAGTAAGTATTACGTCAAACTCGGGGAGCTTTTTAAGCAGCTCCGCACAGCCTGCGACGGTAAGCTCAACATCACCGAAGATAATAAACGCGGCAATATCCAGCTTGTCGCTCACTGGGAATTTTTCAAGCTTTCTTTCAAGACCGGCGATTTTCATTGTATAATATTCTGCCATTTTTAACAACCTCTTTTTTAAAAAATGAAATAGCTTTTATCAGCCGGGAGGCCACGCAAGATTGCGGCGCGCCAGCAAATGAAAATGGATATGGTGAACGGTCTGTCCCCCGTCCTCACCGCAGTTGTTTACAACGCGGTAGCCCTTTTCAAGGTTTTCCTGCTTTGCAATTTTTGCGATTGCTTCAAAAACGCGGGCAATCTCTATGCTGTTAGCGGAATTTATTTCATCAGCCGAGCCGATATGCTTTTTCGGGATTACAATAGCGTGGAAAGGAGCCTGCGGGTCAATATCGCAAAAAGCGTATACATACTCGTCCTCATAGACCTTTGTACTCGGGATCTCGCCCGCGGCTATTTTACAAAAAAGACAGTCTGACATTTCTTATTCTCCAATCTGTGCGCCGACTGCGGACTGAACCGCGCCAAGCGCTTCGTTTACCTTTGAAATATCCTTACCGCCCGCCATTGCAAGGTCGGGCTTGCCGCCGCCGTTTCCGCCCGCAATTTTAGCAATCTCGCGCACCAAATTACCTGCGTGCGCACCCTTTGCGACTGCCGACTTGCCGCAGGAGACGCAGAAAGTAAGCTTGCCCTCGTTTACCGCGGCTAAAACAGCGATTACGTCTTCATTTTGATTCTTAATCGTATCGGCGGTTTTTCTAAGCTCGTCCGACGCCGTACCCTCAAGCAGACCCGAGACAACCCGCAGTCCTCCTATTTCCTGTGCGTCCTTTAACAATCCGTCAATCTTGCCCGAGGCTATCTTAGCCTCGGCCTTTTCAAGCAGCTTTTCGGTGTCTCGCAGTTCTTTTGTAAGCTGTTCTGCCCTGCGGGCAATATCCTTTTCGGAAGAAGCCTTCAAAGCCACAGCCGTTTCGGCGGCGAGATTTTTGTAATCGTCAATTAATTTGAGAACATTTAAGCCCGTCACAGCCTCGATTCTTCTTACACCCGCCGCAACGCTTGCCTCCGACACAATACGGAAAAGACCGATTTTAGCGGTATTGTCGATATGTGTGCCGCCGCAAAGCTCAATCGACTTATCGGGCACATTGACAACGCGTACAACATCGCCGTACTTTTCGCCGAACAAAGCCATTGCGCCGAGCTTTCTCGCTTCATCAATAGGCATTTCGGTATTTTTCACCGTAATGCCGCTAAGCACCGCGCCGTTCACAAAGGCTTCAACCTCGGCTAATTCCTCGGCGGTAAGGGCTGAAAAATGGGTAAAGTCAAAGCGGACGGCGTTTTCGTTAACAAGCTGTCCCGCTTGCTCAACGTGGGTACCTAAAACCTTTCTAAGTCCTGCCTGCAAAAGGTGTGCGGCGGTATGGTTACGGCGAATAGCCTCGCGCCGTTGGTTATCGATAACGGAGGTAACCTCGCTATCGACCGAGGCGGTTCCCTTTAATACCGTTCCGAAGTGGGTAAATACCCCTCCCGCGGTTTTCTTGGTATCGGTAACCTTAAACTCAAAATCGGCGGCTTTAATAACCCCCGTGTCGCCTACCTGACCGCCGCCCTCGCCGTAGAAAACGGTTCTGTCAAGCACGATTATCGCCTTTTCACCCTCGCCTGCGGCAACGGTGTGCTCACCGTTTACCACAATGTCAAGAATATTAGCGGAACACTCATTCTCTGTATAACCCAAAAACTCGGTGGAATTAACGCCGTCGAAGCTAATTCCGTCGCTCTTCCAGCTCTCCGCGTCGGCGGATTTTCTCGAAGAACGGGCAAGCTGTCTCTGCTTTTCCATAAGCTCGTTAAATGTGATTTCGTCCACCGTCATATTCTTTTCGGCTAAAATATCCTTTGTAAGGTCAAGGGGGAAGCCGTAGGTATCGTAAAGCTTGAACGCGTCCTCGCCCGAAAGCACGCCGCCGTCCTTAGTAAGGTCGTTTAACATATTAAGACCTAAATCAATGGTCTTATTGAAGTTGCTTTCCTCGTTGGAGATAACCTTTTTAATAAGCTGTTCCTTTTCGACAAGCTCGGGATAACCCGCCTTGTTTTCATTAATAACGGTATCGCAAAGCTCGGAAAGGAAGGGGCGGTCAATGCCTATAAGCTTGCCGTGTCTTGCCGCGCGGCGGATAATTCGGCGCAGAACGTAGCCGCGTCCCTCGTTTGAGGGAATAATACCGTCGCTTATCATAAAGGTCGAGGCTCTGATATGGTCTGTGACGGCTCGGATTGAAATATCGGTGCTGTCGTCTTTTCCGTACTCCTTACCCGACATCTCGCAGACCTTGTTTAAAATGTTCCTGATGGTATCAACCTCGAACATATTGTCAACCCCCTGCATTACGCAGGCAAGGCGTTCAAGACCCATTCCCGTGTCGATGTTTTTATGCTCAAGCTCGGTATAGGTGCCGTCCCCCATATTGTTGAACTGGGAGAAAACGTTGTTCCAGATTTCCATATAGCGGTCGCAGTCGCAGCCCGGCTTGCAGTCGGGACTGCCGCAGCCGTACTTTTCGCCGCGGTCAAAATAAATTTCACTGCAGGGTCCGCAGGGACCTGTGCCGTGCTCCCAGAAGTTGTCCTCCTTGCCGAGCTTTACAATATGCTCCTCGGGAACGCCTATTTTGTCGCGCCAAATGGAGTAAGCCTCGTCGTCCTCCTCATAAACAGAGGGCCAAAGCAGATTTTCGGGAATTTGTAAAACCTTGGTTAAAAACTCCCACGCCCACTCGATAGCCTGCTCCTTAAAATAATCTCCGAAGGAGAAGTTACCGAGCATTTCAAAATATGTGCCGTGGCGCGCGGTGTGACCTACGCGCTCAAGGTCGGGAGTGCGGATACATTTCTGACAGGTAGTAACCCTTACAGCTGTCTCTTATACACATCTGACGCTGCCGACGATATGCAGTG
>CAMCIX010000059.1 GCA_945875045.1 uncultured Clostridia bacterium
GCGGCTATGAAATTGGATGAAACCATTGAGAATATACGCAAGACAGGCTAATGATTATAGTAAGATTTGCGTTTTTGCTTGGAAATAATCTTTATTTTGAAATTCGGGAGCAAACTGGGAGCAAAAATGCAGTTTTAAAGCTCAAATTTTAATCATTCTATCTAACAGGTGTCAATATCTCTTGACATCTGTTAATTTTTAATATATAATGTATAATAGGGGGATTTATGCGTTTGATTCCCATCACCCGCTCCAAGCGAGTGCCTCGGTACGCAGACGCGTATCGAGGCTCTTTTTTTTCGGTTTTTACTCTCGCGCCAAGGCGGCGTTTGTTTTTTGTATTTGCTTTATAATCTCTGTGCTGTCCGCTTGATAACTTAAAACATTTTCAAAGATTATTAAGTAATGCTATGCCCTTTTATTGACGGCTTTTACGCGCCGAAAGGCGGTTTTCAAGCTTATCCACCGTTTTACAGGCAAAAATACCGATAAGCACGCCTAAAATAATTCCAGCCAACACATCGGTAGGATAGTGAACGTAAAGGTAAAGCCGCGAAAAGGCGATAGCAACCGCCAGAACCAAAGCGGGTATGCCGAGCCGTTTGTCGCGTATTAAAAGCGCGGTAGCCGCTTCAAAGGAGGCGAGGGTGTGTCCCGAGGGAAAGGAATAATCGGAAAGGCGAGCTACCAAAATTTCAACACCCTCGTTAAACTCGTAGGGGCGTATGCGCCCGACAAGATTTTTTAAAATCAGATTGCCGATAATAAGTCCGGTTATAAGCGCAAGTGCTACCGAAAAGCCCGTTTTGCGTGATTTTTTGAAAATTAAAAGCAGTACCGCCGCTATAATCCAGATAATACCGCCGTTTGCAAGGCTTGTTATTAGGGGCATTACCGCGTCGAGAAACGGGCAGGCAAAACGCTCCCGTATAAAATCGAGAATTTTAATTTCAAATTCGTTCAAAATAATCTGTCCTTTTTTACGGCTGTATTTCCTTTTGCTCGTCGAGCGAAAGATAAAAGCTCGGGATAAATTCTTCAATAAATATATCCGCCTCGGGGCAGTTCAGGGAAGAAATGCCCTCCCTTATAGTCTTTTCCGCCACCTCAAATTCACGGTTGCCCATTTTAAGCTCCTCTATGCACTTAATAAGGGCGGAAAGCTTATCCGCCGCCTTAATAAGTCGCTTTGCTTCGGGGTCGGGATTAAAAATAGGCTCAAAGTCCTCCTTAAAATCGTTAGGGAGCATATTTATAAGGCTGTCGCCCGCCGACGACTCAATCTGCTTGTAGGCGGACTTAATTTCTTCGTTGTAATACTTTATGGGGGTCGGCATATCTCCCGTAATAATCTCGGTCGAATCGTGGTACATAGCCGCCGCGGCAATTTTGCAGGGGTCTACGCTCCCGCCTAACCGCTTATTGCTTATAATCGCAAGTGCGTGGGCAATTTGCGAAGTTTCAAGGGAATGCTCACTTAAATTTTCCCTGCGGGTGTTGCGCATAAGTCCCCAACGGTAAATGTTTTTCATTCGCGACATCATCGCATAAAAATGATTATACAAAATTTTCACATCCTTTATTGAATATTATATCATTTACTGTTATAATATCAATATACAAATTTTAAAAAGGATTGGATTAGATGGGATTTTCTAACCTTAAGCATACGGCGCTGAGACCGCAAAAGGAAAAATACCTTTCAACCTTTATAATCGCGCTTGTTACCGCGGCGGCGCTTTTTGTGCCGTATATGATTATGGGAGAGGGCTATTTCACCTTTTACGGCGATTTTAACGTACAGCAGATCCCCTTTTATCAGCAGTGCCACAAGGCGGTGCGCGAGGGTAATATTTTCTGGAGCTGGACTACCGATTTGGGGGCTAATTTTATCGGCTCCTACAGCTTTTATCTGTTAGGAAGTCCCTTTTTCTGGCTTACGATACCATTTCCTAATTGGATGGTGCCCTACCTTATGGGGCCTCTGCTTATACTCAAATTCGCCTGTGCGGCGTTTACCGCCTACTGCTATATAAGACGGTTTACACGCACCCCTCAGGCGGCGCGGTTAGGGGGACTTCTCTACGCCTTTTCGGGTTTTTCGGTTTATAATATTTTCTTTAATCATTTTCATGAGGCTATAATTGTTTTCCCGCTTCTGCTTCTATCCCTTGAGCTGTTAATCACCGAAAACCGCCGCTTTGTCTTTGCGCTTACGGTGGCTCTGTGCGCGGTTGTTAACTATTTCTTCTTCTTCGGAATGGTTGTCTTTACGGTTATTTATTTCTTCGTTCGCCTTTTCTCGGGTGCGATAAGGGTGAAAATTTCCCGCTTTTTCGTGCTGGCGTTCGAGGCTGTGCTTGGGCTGTGCCTTGCCGCGTTTTTGCTGTTGCCGAGTATACTTGCAATTATAGGCAACGACCGTGTTTCGGAAATACTGCTCGGCTGGAACGCGATTATGTACGGCAAGGAGCAGATTTACGGCAACATTTTGGAATGCTTCTTCTTCCCGCCCGATATTCCCGCGCGCCCCGTGTTTTTCCCGGGTGCAAATGTCAAGTGGTCGTCCTTGGGCGGTTGGCTGCCGCTTTTCAGTATGGTGGGCGTTTTCGTATGGTTCTCACAGCGCAAAAACCATTGGATTAAGCGCGTAATGGGCATTTCGGTATTTATGGCGCTTGTTCCTATTCTAAACAGCGCGTTTTATGCCTTTAACACCTCCTACTACGCCCGCTGGTTCTATATGCCCATTCTTATGATGTGCCTTGCCACCGTTTCTCTTACCGAGGACAGCAGGGTTGATTGGTCGGTCGGCTACAAATGGGTTTTGGGAATTACAATAGCGGTCTCCCTTGTAATAGGCTTTTTCCCGCAGGAGAACAGCGATAAGGACGGACTTATCTTCGGGCTTTACTCTAGGAGCGAGGACGGTATGTATGTCTTCCGCTTCTGGGTGACCTGCGCTATCGCGATTTTGAGCCTTGTAATACTCGGTATGCTGTTAAAGCTTTTAAAAAACGACCGAAACGCTTTTTACAGGGGCGCGGTCGCCTGCGTGTGCATTATTTCGGCGGTTTACGGTAATTTCTTTATAGCCTGCGGTCGCTCCCACTCCTATGAAGTCAAGGAGGTTATGATAGATCAGCTTATCGAGGGCGAGGTTGACTTAGAGGACGACGGCAATTTCCGTGTGGATGTTTACGACGGGGTGGATAATACCTCTATGTATTTAGGATTACCGGGTATTAACGCCTTTCATTCGGTGGTACCTGCGTCTATTATGAGCTTTTACGATTATATCGGGGTTGAGCGCAGCGTCGGAAGTCGCCCCGATGTTGAACAGGCGGCGATACGTCCCCTTTTATCGGTGAAATATCTTTTAAACCGCAAGGGCGAGGACGCCGATAAATTTGTAGACGAGGAGGGCGAAACCCTTATGCCCGACTACGAATATGTAAAAACAAGCGGAGGCTATTATATTTACGAAAACGAAAATTATATACCCTACGGCTTTTCGTATAACTATTATATGAGCTACGAGTTCTGCGATTCCTATTCAAAGTCCGACCGCGCACAGCTTATGCTAAAGGCGATTCTTCTTACCGACGAGCAAATCGAAAAATACGGCGGCTTGCTTGATAATATAGAGGATTTGGAGCTTCCTCCATACTATATTGACGAGGAAAGCACAACCCTTTCCCTTACAGACGCGGCGATGGCTTACGACTGCGGGCAATTAAAGAAGACCTCCGCCGATTCCTTTAAAACCGACAATTACGGCTTCACCGCAAGGGTTACGCGCGACAGGGAAAACCTTGTCTTCTTCTCGGTGCCTTACGATAAGGGCTGGACCGCCTATGTTAACGGCAGGGAGGTTGAAATCGAAAAGGTTAACGCGGGCTTTATGGCGGTAAAGGTCGGCGCGGGCATAAGCGAAATCCGCTTTGAATACCGCACGCCGGGGCTTGTTTACGGGCTTATGATAACGGGCGGCGCTTGCGCTTTACTGCTTTTATATATCCTTATTTTCAGTATTTACAAAAGGCACAGCTCGCCGGATAATTACTATCCCGAGGGCGACGAGCTTATAAGAAAATGGCGCGAGCAGGACAGGGAGGACGCCCTTAAAATACTTTCCGAGCGTTTCCCCGAAAATATAAAGGAAAGCATACTTGACGATAGCACGGATATTGACATTCCGCACATTGAGAGCGGCTTTGACGGCGGCTTTAAAATAGATTCGGATATACTTGACGACGGTGAAAATGACCTTTAGCCCTAATTTGCCGCTTATTTATCATAAATGGGCGGCAAATAAAAGAGGCTGTAAAAAACACAGTTTTTGAGATGACGCTTAAAGATGTTTCGTAGGGCAGGGGCTTGCTCCTGCCGTTTTAGACATTAGATATTAGACGGTAGACTGCGGCAGGCATAAATGCCTTCCCTACGTTAAAAAGGATAATGTAGGGAACGGATTTATCCGTTCCGCAATTTAGACATTAGATATTAGACAAGGGCGGGAGACAAGCCCCCGCCCTACGTTTGAAAATTTAAGTTTTTATTCCTCGGCGTTAAGCTCTGCTTTATCAACCTCAAACCAGAAGCAGACCCCGAAATCGGTGTTGTAAACGCCGCATTTTTTTTCGTGCAGCTTCATTATTGCCGAGACGATTGAAAGCCCGAGACCGAAGCGGGAGCTGTCCCGCTTGTGGGACTTGTCGCCTCTGAAAAAGCTCTGCCAAATCTGCGGCATTGTTTCCTCATCAACGTGACTGCCCGTGTTAATGACCGAAATACGCACCGTATCGTCCGTAACAAGGCTTTCGGTCCAGACCTTTCCGCCGTCGGGGGTGTGGGCGGCGGCGTTTTCAAGATACGCCTTTAAAACCTGCTCGATTTGAAGCGGGTCGGCGAAAACATCGGTGCCAAACGGCACCTTATTTTCGGTCTCGATATCCTTGCTAGCAAAAATGCGGGAAAGGCAATCCGCGCAAAGAGCAGAAATATCAAAGCTTTCCCGACTTAGCGGAATCTGCCCCGATTCATAGCGCGAAAGCTCCAAAATGCTAAGCACCAAACGGTTCATTCGGCGGCTTTCGTCGATAATTGTGTTGCAGTATTCCTCCTTGGATTCGGGGCTTACGTTAAGCTTAAGTCCCTCGGCGTAGCCGCTTATAATCGAAATCGGGGTTTTAAGCTCGTGGGAAACGTTGGCGACAAAGCCGCGCCGCATACCGTCTAATTGACGTTCAAGCTCAATGTCCGAGCGGAGCCTCGCGTTGGTCTCCTTTAAATCGGTAAGCGCCGTATTAAGGGAGGAGGACAGCTCGTTTACCGACGCCGCTAATTGACCTATTTCATCACTTCGGTTAACGCTTAGCTTACGACTGAAATCAAGCTTTGCCATATCCCGCGTAATCTCGTTCATTTCGGCAATCGGGCGGGAAAATTTCCGCGCGAAATTAAGCACCCATAAAACCGAAAGCAAAAAGCATACTACCGAGATAATGACTATAAACTCGTTGGCAATCGCCGCCGAATTTGCAATAAGCTGTTTTTGAACCCTTACCTCGGCGTAAATATCCTCCGAAATTTGCTTTGTGCAGAGAAGGTACTCGTTGTTGTCAAATCTGCGGACGGCGGTTTTAAAGATTATTCCGTCCGAAAGCCGCTCTTCCTTTATCGGCTCAAGCTCCTCGTGGGTCATAATAAACTTATCGTTTTTAAGGGAGAAGTAATCCATCATCTGACTGCCGTGGGTGGTGTACAGAATACGCCCCGACGTATTATAAATTTCCACGTCGAAATTATATTTTTCATTAATATCCGAAAGCGCCTTTACCACCGTCGCGGAATCCTTAATATTAAGCTCGCTTACCGCGCAAACCTGCTCCTTAAGGGCGTTTTTTTGCTTCAGGCTGAAAAACCGCACTAAAAAGCCTACGTTTGAAAGACAGAGCACCAGCACAAACGCCGCGAATACCGCCGCGATACGGATAAAGATATTAAACCAAAGCTTGTTTTTAAGCTCCTTAAATTTCAAGCTTATACCCCATTCCGTATATGGTTTTAAGGTGCGACGCGCCGTAATCTCCAAGCTTTGTGCGAAGTCTTGCTATGTGGGAATCGACCGTCCGCGAATCCCCCAAATAATCATAGCCCCAAATAGCGTTTAAAAGCTGGTCGCGGGTAAGCACTCTGCCCGCGTTTTCGTAAAGGTAGGACAAGAGCTCAAATTCCTTTAGGGTAAGCTCCAGCGGGGCGCCGTCCACAAAGGCGGTAAATGCGTCGTTGTCTATAATAAGACCCTTTTTTATCTCCTCGCCCGAGAGGGGTTGTCCCGTACTGCGCTTTAAGAGCGCCTCCACCCGCTTTACAAGCACGGCGGGGGAAAAGGGCTTTGTAACATACTCGTCTATGCCCGATTCAAAGCCCGTAAGCAGGTCAAATTCCTCGGCTCTCGCTGAAAGCATTATTATCGGAATATCGCTTTTTTTGCGTATTTCGCGGGTGACCGCCCAGCCGTCAATTTCGGGCATCATTATGTCGATTATCGCAAGGTCCGCGCCCGTTTTCTCAAAGAGGTCAAGCGCCTCCCTGCCGTCCGCCGCGCAGACGACCTCGTACCCGCTTGCGGTCAAAAAATCGGAAACTAACTTTACAATCCTTTCCTCATCGTCGGCGATAAGAATTTTTTTCTTCTCCATTATCCGTCTCCCCCTCTGTATTCCTCATACCTTTACTATAAAATAAATATTTCCCGATTGTATTAAGAATTTGTAAATTTATCAACCCTACAGCCGCTGTAATAGTGGGTGAGAATCTCCTTAAAATCACTGCCCTGCTTCGCCATACAGTCGGCTCCGTACTGGCTTAAGCCCACCCCGTGACCGTAGCCGTATACGGTAAAGGTAAATTCGCCGTCATTATAGGAAATTTCAAAATTAGAGGAGCGCAGAGAGAAGACCGAGCGTATCTCGGCTCCGCTTAGCTCCTTGCCGCAAATGTCAACCGTCTTGACAGTACCCGATTCGGTTCGATCCTTGACGGTTATATATTCGCTTAATGCGCCCGAAAATTCCGCCTTGTCCGAAAGCTTTTGGCAAAATTCCTCCTTTGAGAACGCTTGCTTTGAAATATAATTGGGGCAAAGGCGGTCAAAGGAGCTGTCAACCGCCTTTAGGTATGGCGGGTCGTTTCCCCATATATCCTTGCAGTTTTCGGTTCTGCCCGAGGAAATCGCGTGATATACCGCTAAAATCGGCTTTCGGTCATAGGTTATCGCAAGCCCCTTAACCTCGCTTACCGCCTTTTTAAGCTTTTCTGTATATTCGTCCGCCTTGTCGCCCCACCTCTCGCGCGCCTTTTCCTCGGTTATAAAGCTTTGGTCGGCGGCGTGGTCGGTGGTAATATCGTAAGCCTTGTCGGCGTTCTCTCCTTTTCTGTATAGCGCGAAGGTATACGCCGCCACCGCCTGCGCCTTTAGCGCTTCCTCGTGGTAAAGGGCGGGCATCTCGGCGGCGGTCACCCCAAAAATATATTCCTCTGCACTCATTTCGGTTACTGTATTACTCTCCTTATCGTATATTTTAAAGGTATCATCAACGGCGGCGGTCGGCGGCTCTGCCTTGGCTCCAACCGCGACTGCGGTTTCGGGCTTATTAAGGGCGACGAGGGGAAGCATTAACATAAGCGCGGGAGCGAGCAGTCCCGCAAGCAGTATTTTTTTCATAAGGCAAGCTCCTTTGGTATATTGTTATTGACTTTTTTGGGGATAGGATATAAAATATATCTGTCCAAGCTATATTATGTTTTTTATTTTAAATTAATGTTATTAGGAGCTTTAAAATAATGAAATATAAAAAAATTCTTCTGTTTTTCGGGGTAACTTTACCGCTTAGCGTGCTCCTTCGTGCGCTTGAGATTTTTTTCACGGTGGAGACCGATACCGGCTTTTTCAAAAACGAGTACAAAACCGTCGGTATTTATCTGCTTGTGCTTATAATCGCGGTTGCGGCAAGCCTTGCGGTTATCTGCTTTACGGGGCACAGGAACTGTCTCTTATACACATCTGACGCTGCCGACGATATGCAGTGTG
>CAMCIX010000060.1 GCA_945875045.1 uncultured Clostridia bacterium
GCCTACGAGCGAAACGCAGAAACCGCTGAAAACGCGGTCAAGATATTAAATTCAAGATTTCCCGAAAAAAAGGGTATTGCGGGTCTTTTTAGTTCCTCAAGGGAGCTTACGCCCGAAGAGTTTTACCTAAAGCGGGAGCAGATTGAGAACGCATTGTCCCTTGCAAATGAAGTAATAGAAAACGACCGCAAAATAGCCGAGGAAAAGGCTGAGATTGTAAGGCTTAACACTACAAGGGAGCAGATGCTTCCGTGGGAGCCGCTCGACGTTCCGCTCTCCTTTTCGGGAACGGCTAAAACGCGGGCGTTTATAGGAACGGTGGCGGGAGTTTATACCCTTGACGGACTGAATGAAAAAATTGCCGCTATCGACCCCGAAATTTCCCTTTATACCGAGATTGTGAACACGGGAAAGGATATAACCTATATTTTCGCCTGCTGTCCTAAGGAACAGGCGGAACGGGCGGAGGCGGTACTGCGCACCCTTTCCTTTGCAAGACCCGCTCAGATAACCTCAAAGCTGCCGAGAGACAAAATAGCCTCTAAGGAACAGCGGGCGGATAATTGCCGTAAGAGAATAGATAAATCCCTTGCGAGGATAAAGGAAATATCCGTTAGCCGATACGAAATTGAAAACCTTGCGGATTATTGCAGAGGACGTGCGGAAAGCTTCCGCGCGGCGGGCGAGATAGGTAAAACCGCCCATACGGTGCTTATTAAGGGATATATTGCCGAGCGGGATATGCCTTATCTTGAAAAGGAGCTTAAAAAGCGGTTCACGGTGGTAATTGAGGCGGAGGACGTAAACGAGGAGTTAGCCCCCGTTATACTTCAAAACAACGCCTTTGCGCGACCTGCCGAGACCCTTGTAAAAATGTATTCTCTACCCGGTGCGCGGGATATTGACCCGTCGCCGATTACGGGATTTTTCTACTACCTGTTTTTCGGAATGATGTTTTCGGACGCGGGCTACGGGCTTATAATGATAATTGCAACGACCCTTGCCCTTACAAAGTTCAAGCTTTCAAGGTCAATGCGGCAGAATATGCGGCTGTTCCAGTACTGCGGCATTTCCACCTTTTTGTGGGGACTTGTTTACGGAAGCTTTTTCGGCGACAGTATTGCCGTTATAAGCGAAAGGTTTTTCGGACACAGGGTTGCTTTACCCGCCCTTATCGACCCTATGAACGGCGACGCGGTAACACTCCTCGTATTAAGCCTTGCGCTGGGTCTTGTTGAAATTATCGCGGGTCTTTGCGCTAAGTTTGTCACCTTAATGAAAAACGGCGACAAGGCGGGCGCCTTCTTTGACGCCGGGCTCTGGATTACCACCCTTACGGGTATAGCGGTTATGGCTTTGGGCTTTGTGACTGTGCCGATAATTAAAAATATCGGTATTGTGTTAGCTTTAGCTTCGGTGGTAGGGCTTATACTCACTCAAGGGCGGGACAAGAAAAACCCCATTTTACGGCTGTTTTCAGGCGTTGCCTCCCTTTACGATATTACAAGCTACGTAAGCGACCTGCTTTCGTTCTCGCGTCTTATGGCGCTGGGGCTTACGACCTCGGCTATGAGCGCGGTGTTTAATATGCTAAGCGCAATGGGAGGAAAATCTATAGGCGGCTTTATACTGCTTATAATAGTTTTCCCGCTCGGTCACGCGATTAACTTCGGGCTGAACGTCTTAGGCGCGTATGTTCATACCCTTAGACTTCAGTATGTCGAGCTGTTCTCAAAATTCTACGAGGGCGGCGGCAGAGAATTTAAGCCTTTTTCATTCAAATCAAAATACACCGATTTGAATGTTCAAAATATTAAGGAGGAAAATTAAAATGACTTTAGGTACTGTTTTAGCGCTTTTAGGCGCGGCGTTGGCAACAATTTTGGCGGGTATCGGCTCTGCAAGGGGCGTAGGTATGGCGTGTGAGGTAGGTATGGGAGTACTGGCTGAGGATTCCTCGAAATTCGGTAAAATGCTTGTTTTAGAGCTTCTTCCGGGTACGCAGGGTCTTTACGGCTTTATCGTTTCCTTTATCGTTCTTACTAAAATCGGCGTGTTCGGCGGTTCTGCGGATCTTGCTACCTGGCAGGGCGGAATGATTCTTGCCGCGTGTCTGCCTATCGCAATAGGCGGACTTATGTCGGGTATTTCTCAGGGCAAGGCGGCTGTTGCGGGTATTTCGCTTTTCGCCAAGGACGACAGCGCATTCCCGAAGGCTCTTGTATCCATAACGCTGGTTGAAATTTACGCGCTTTTGGCATTCCTCGTTTCCTTCCTTACCGTTATTCTTCTGTAAGGTGACCGAAATGACCTCAAGTGAAAAGATACTTGCCGTTATAACCGAGGAGGCACAAAGCACCGCACGGGAGATTATTTCAGCCGCCGAAAAAAGGGCGGAGGAAATTATTTCGGAGAGGGCAAAGGAAGCCGAAAAAGAGGCTTCGGAAATTACCGCCGCCGCCGAAAAAAAGGCAGAGCTTATTAAAAGCACGGGCGAATCGTCGGCACAGCTTATTTTGCGGGACGCGGCGCTCTCAAAAAAGCGGGAGCTTATCGAAAAGGCGCTTAACAGCGTTATCGTCAGCATAAATAATTATGACGATAAGACCTATTTCGACCGCCTTTTAAGGCTTGTAAAAAAGAACGCTATGAGCGGTAACGGCGAAATGCTCCTTTCTGCACGTGATTTATCCCGCGATAAGGACGGCTTTGCTAAGTCGCTAAAGGAGCTTTCTATAACCCTTAGCGATACCCCTGCCGATATTAACGGCGGCTTTATCCTTAAATACGGCGATATTATAATTAACTGCGAGCTGTCGGCGGTAATGCGCGAAAAGCGCGACGAGATAACCGACGCCGTAAACACAGCCCTTTTCGGCTAAAGAAGGTGAAACTATGTCGGTAAAATCCGTAGGCTTTGCCATAGGTAATTTAAGGGCAAGGGAAAACAGGCTTTTAAAGGTCGCAGACTTAAATACGCTTTCAGCCGCTAAAAGCACAGACGAGCTTGCTAAAATGCTTACCGATAAGGGGATAGGCTCGTCGGATACTAAGGACGTGCCGCTCCTTTTAAGCGAGGAAACCCAAAAGCTTTGGGAGTATATTACCGAAAACGCTCCCGATATGTCGGCTTTCGCGCCCTTCCTTTATGAAAATGATTTCCATAATTTTAAAGCGGTGCTTAAAGGGGTTGTGCGCGGGGCGGATTATTCGTCTCTGCTTATTCTGCCCGCCACGGTTGAGGTTGCTTTGCTTGAACGCACGGTAAAGGAAAAGCGGTTTGATTTACTGCCTGAATTTATGCGCGCACCTGCCGAGGAGGCGTACTCCGTTTTTACTAAGACGGGGGACAGCCAGCTTGCAGACTGCATATTAGACGCGGGACTGATGACCGCACAGCTTAAAAAGGCTAAGGAAATCGGAAACGCGGTTATTTTAAAACTTATTACCGTGACCGTATTTTATAACAATATTAAGGCGGCTTTGCGCGCGGCAAAGGCAAATAAAACCGCCGCCTTTTTAGATACCGCCCTTACCGAAACGGGGGTTGTTTCCAAAAAGGCTATGGTTTCCGCGGCGCTCGTCGGGGAAGAAAAGCTTTTGGAGCTTATGTCTAAAGCGGTAGAGCTTGGCGGAGCGGATGCGGCGGAGGCTTACAGGCGTTCACCCGCCGAGTTTGAAAAATTTGTTGATGATCGCGTTATAACGGCGGCTAAAAAATGCAAATATATCACGGTGGGAATAGAGCCGATTGTGGGCTATATGCTGGCAAGAAAGGCGGAAATTACCGACCTTCGCATAATATACAGCGGTATAAAAACAGGTCAGCCGACCGAAAAAACAAGGGAAAGGCTGCGTGAGCTTTATGGTTAAAACAGCGGTTTTGGGTGATACCGAAAGCATTAAGGGCTTCGCGGCGGTGGGACTTGATATTTACCCCTGCGACCGTGAGGAAAACGCCGAGGAAATATTTTCTAAAATTGTCTCGGCTGACTACGGCGTGATTTTTGTGACCGAGCGTTTGGTGCCGATACTTAAAAGGCAAATCGATAAAACCGATAAACAGCTTACCCCCTCGGTAGTGCCTATTATCGGCGTTTCGGGCAATAACGGCGCGGGTACTGCGGCGCTTAAGGCGGCGGTCGAAAAGGCGGTCGGCTCGGATATAATTTTTAATAAATAGTTCAGCGTAAAAGGAGAAATAAGAATGACCGAAGGAACAATAACCAAGGTTGCGGGTCCTCTTGTAATAGCCGAGGGTATGCGGGACGCCGATATGTTCGACGTTGTGCGCGTATCGGATAAAAGGCTTATCGGCGAAATTATTGAAATGCACGGCGATAAGGCTTCCATTCAGGTTTACGAGGAAACGGCGGGCTTAGGACCGGGTGAAAAGGTCGTGTCCACAGGAAAGCCCTTGAGCGTTGAGTTAGGACCGGGGCTTATCGGCTCGATTTTTGACGGAATACAGCGCCCCCTTGCCGAAATTATGAAGG
This sequence comes from uncultured Clostridia bacterium, assembly GCA_945875045.1. GTDB lineage: Bacteria > Bacillota > Clostridia > Oscillospirales > Acutalibacteraceae > UBA737. The sequence goes on from CAMCIX010000060.1 coordinate 4,497, forward strand.
TAAGCGGAACAAATCTTCAAAGAGGCGTTGAGGTTCCCGCCCTCCCGCGTGATAAAAAGTGGCATTTCACCCCCGAGAAAAAGGTGGGAGATACCGTTAAGGGCGGCGATACGGTAGGTACGGTTCAGGAAACGGCTATCGTAAGCCATAAAATAATGCTACCTAACAAAATGTCGGGCAAAATTGTTGAGATTGCCGAGGGCGATTTCACGGTTGAGGACATCGTTTACAAGGTCGAAACCGAAAAGGGAATAGTTGAGCTTACCCTTATGCAGTCCTGGCCCGTCCGCGTGGGCAGACCCTATAAGCGCAAATTATCGCCTGATATTCCGCTTGTTACGGGTCAGCGTGTTATAGATACCCTTTTCCCGATTGCAAAGGGCGGCGTTGCGGCAGTACCGGGACCTTTCGGCTCGGGTAAAACCGTGGTTCAGCATCAGCTTGCAAAATGGGCGGCGGCGGACATAATAGTTTACATCGGCTGCGGCGAGCGCGGCAACGAAATGACCGACGTTTTAAACGAGTTCCCCGAGCTTAAGGATCCGAGAACGGGTAACTCACTTATGGAGCGTACCGTGCTTATCGCAAACACCTCGGATATGCCTGTTGCGGCGCGCGAGGCTTCGATTTACACGGGTATTACAATAGCGGAATACTTCCGCGATATGGGCTATACCGTGGCGCTTATGGCGGACTCCACCTCCCGCTGGGCGGAGGCTCTGCGTGAAATGTCGGGCAGACTTGAGGAAATGCCGGGCGAGGAGGGCTATCCCGCTTACTTAGGCTCCCGCTTGGCTCAGTTCTATGAGCGCGCGGGAAGAGTGATAGTAAACGGCGGCGAGGAGACAGAGGGCGCGCTCTCGGTAATCGGCGCGGTTTCACCTCCGGGCGGAGATATTTCCGAGCCTGTTTCGCAGGCAACCCTTAGAATAGTTAAGGTATTCTGGGGACTTGATTCCTCCCTTGCATACAAGCGGCATTTCCCCGCGATAAACTGGCTTACAAGCTACTCGCTTTACGCCGATTCGCTTTCAGGTTGGTTCAATGAAAATGTTAAGTCCGACTGGTTTAAGCTTCGCGGCAGACTTATGGCGATACTTCAAGAGGAAGCCGAGCTTGAGGAGATAGTTAAGCTTGTAGGTATGGACGCCCTTTCCGCGCCCGACCGCCTAAAGCTTGAGGCGGCGCGGTCTATAAGAGAGGACTATCTGCACCAAAACGCCTTTGACGATACAGATACCTATACTTCGCTAAATAAGCAGTACCTTATGATGGAGCTGATTTTAGCCTTTTACGATAGGTCGCTTACAGCGCTTAACAAGGGCGCGTCGATTGAAAAGATTGTTTCAATGCCGTCAAGAGAGCGTATAGGTAGATTTAAGTACACCCCCGAAAATAATATCGATTCCGAATATACCGAAATTTTAGCAGAGCTTGACAGCGATATTGATAAAGCCGTCAAGACCTCTGACGAGCTGTAAGGAGGGAGCAAAATGCCTAAGGAATATAAAACTATACGCGAGGTCGCAGGCCCTCTTATGATGGTAAGCGACGTTGAAAACGTAAAATACGACGAGCTTGGCGAAATTGAGCTCCCGAACGGCGATATTAGGCGCTGTAAGGTGCTGGAAATAAATGGCACTAACGCATTGGTACAGCTTTTTGAAAGCTCGGCGGGAATTAACCTTGCCGACTCAAAGGTGCGCTTTTTAGGGCGCGGAATGGAATTGCCCGTGTCACCCGATATGCTTTCCCGCGTTTTCGACGGCTTGGGCAGACCGATTGACGGCGGTCCCGAGCTTATCCCCGAAAAGCGATTGGATATTAACGGCAGGCCTATGAACCCCGCCGCGCGCAACTATCCGCAGGAGTTTATTCAGACAGGCGTTTCTGCTATTGACGGACTAAACACCCTTGTAAGAGGGCAGAAGCTCCCGATTTTCTCTGCCTCCGGTCTTCCGCACGCAAACCTTGCCGCCCAGATTGCAAGGCAGGCGACGGTATTAGGCGACAACGAGCAGTTCGCGGTTGTCTTTGCGGCAATGGGTATCACCTTTGAGGAATCAAACTTCTTTATCGATTCCTTTAGGGAGACAGGCGCGCTTGACCGTACCGTTATGTTTGTAAACCTTGCAAACGACCCCGCTATCGAGCGTATCGCCACACCTAAAATGGCGCTTACCGCGGCTGAATATTTAGCCTTTGACCTTGGTATGCAGGTGCTTGTAATAATGACCGATATTACCAACTACGCCGATGCTCTAAGAGAGGTTTCCGCCGCGCGTAAGGAGGTTCCCGGCAGACGCGGCTACCCCGGCTATATGTATACCGACCTTGCAACTCTTTACGAGCGCGCGGGAAGACTTAAAGGCAAGGACGGCTCTATAACCCTTATTCCGATTCTTACAATGCCCGAGGACGACAAGACCCACCCGATACCCGACCTTACGGGTTATATCACCGAGGGACAGATTATTTTAAGCCGTGAGCTTTACCGAAAGGGCGTTACTCCGCCTATCGACGTACTTCCGTCACTTTCCCGTCTTAAAGACAAGGGAATAGGCGAGGGCAGAACGAGAAAGGATCACGCGGCGACTATGAACCAGCTTTTCGCGGCGTATGCCCGCGGTAAGGACGCTAAGGAGTTAATGGTAATCTTGGGCGAGGCGGCGCTAACCGACATTGATAAAAAGTACGCCGAGTTTGCCGACAGGTTTGAAAACGAGTATGTCTCGCAGGGCTACAGCACCAACCGTACCATTGAGGAAACCCTCAATATTGGCTGGAAGCTCTTGTCAATTCTCCCGAGGAGCGAGCTTAAACGAATTAACGACGAGCTGCTTAATAAATATTACGGTAAGCTTTAAGGAGTGGGAATATGGCAGCAATGAATGTTAATCCCACCCGTATGGAGCTTACCCGCCTTAAAAAGCAGCTTTCCACCGCGACAAGGGGACACAAGCTCTTAAAAGATAAGCGCGACGAGCTAATGCGGCAGTTCCTTGATATGATAAGGGAGACCAAAACGCTCCGCGAGCGGGTTGAAAGGGAGCAGGCAAGGGTTAACGCCGATTTTGTGTTAGCTTCGAGCGTGATGTCAAAGGAGGCGCTTGATACCGCCCTTTTAGCCCCCAAGCAGGAGGTTTATTTGGAGCAATCCACCCGCAATGTTATGAGCGTTGACATTCCCGTTTATAGATTTAAGACAAGGACGAGTGAAAAATCGGATATTTTCTCCTACGGCTTTGCTTCAACGAGCTTTGAGCTTGACGACGCAGTAAGCGGACTGTCAGAGCTTTTGCCCTTAATGCTGGAGCTTGCCGAAAAGGAAAAGTCGGTAAAGCTGATGGCGGACGAGATAGAAAAGACCCGCCGCCGCGTTAACGCACTTGAACACGTCCTTATTCCGCGCTACAAAGAGACCATTCATTTTATCTCAATGAAGCTTGAAGAAAACGAGCGTTCAAGCAGAGCGCGCCTTATGAAGGTTAAGGATATGATGATCGAGGAGCAGATTGAGTACAAGCACACACACCCCTGTCTCTTATACACATCTGACGCTGCCGACGATATGCAGTGTGTAG
>CAMCIX010000061.1 GCA_945875045.1 uncultured Clostridia bacterium
GCGTTTAAGCGCACAGCGGATTTGGGGATTTTTATAGGGACTTTTTTTAAAGATTTCGTAAACCGAGCAGACCTTATCCACAAGGCAGACAACATAGCTTTCCTTAAAGGCGGGCGGTTTAAGGGTCAGGGGAAACATATGCTTTGAGATAATATCCCGCTCGCGCTCGGAAAGAGAAAAGTCGCTCTCGGCGTTTTTAAGGGCGGCGGTGGGGTGATAAAAGCCGTGCAGAGGACGGTTTTTGTCGGGAATATGCCAGTCGTAGAGAAAATAATCGTGCAACAGCGCGCCGCGAATAAGCTCCCGCTTGTTTAATTTCAAAAAGCCGAACCTAACAGACAGACGGTAGCAGTAATAGGCGACCGCTATGCTGTGAAGTAAGCAGGAGGTGTTGCCGTGCTGGATATACTTCGCGGTGAGCCCCAGCCTTGACCGCGCGGCGGTGTCTTCATATATTTTTAAAAACATACCGTTTCTCATTTTCTCGCTCCGAACAGTTAATATATAATATTATACACCCTTCATTATTAATTTTTCAATATTCAATATTCATTATTCGTTAAAATGTCTCCCGTCGCCGGGGTGTTTAACAGCTTTCCCTCCTCGGAAAAGCGGGAGCCGTGGCAGGGGCAGTCCCAACTGCGCTCGTTTTTGTTCCATTTAAGGGCGCACCCTAAGTGGGGACAGCGTTTCACCGTCGGACACAAAAGCCCGCCTACCGCGCTTACAGCGTTAAGGGCAAGCTGTTTTCTTATAATATGCCTTGACGGCGAGAAAACCTCGGCAAATTCGTTTTTCTTTCCGCTTATCAAATCGGTCAGCAGCTCCGCCGCAACCATAGCGGAGGTCATACCCCACTTATTAAAGCCGGTCGCCACGTATAAATCGGGGGTATTCGCCGAGTAATTGCCGATATACGGCACGCCGTCAAGGGTAATGCAGTCCTGCGCCGCCCAGGAGTATTTTTCTTTAGCGTCGGGGTAATACTTTTCCGCAAAGGCGCGTATCTGCGCCCAACCTCTGCTCTTTTTGCCGGTGCGCTTGCTCTCTCCTCCGATTATAAGGAATTTGCCCGCGCTTCTGAATGAAAAGCCGTCCTCTGATTCGTCGCGGTACATACCGTCAAGCGGCTTTGCGCCCAAAAAAGCCGAAACATACGACCGCTTTTGATACATTTTAAGAAAATAACTGCCGTGCTTATTTATAATCGGAAAATGTGTGGCGACTATTATTTTTTCAGCCTTGATTCTGCCACCCTCGCAGACCGCCGTAAGACCTTTAAGCTCCTTTACGGCGGTGTTTTCGTATATTGTAAGCCCGCGTGAAATTTCGCCTAAAAATTTAAGGGGATTAAACTGCGCCTGAGACGGAATTTTAACCGCGCCCGCAACCTTAAAAGGAAGCTCGGTTTTTTCGCAAAACACCGCATTACAGCCTAATTTTTGAAGCGCGGCAACCTCTTTTTCGATTTTACCCCGATTGTCCCGCGAATAAATATAGGAATCGGTCTCCTTAAAATCACATTTAATATTATTGCAGAGAGCCTTATATTCGTCAAGCGCCCTTTCATTCGCCTTTAGGTACAGCGCCGCCTTTTCGGTTCCGAACTCGTTTATAAGCTTATCGAAAACCGCCCCGTGCTGAACCGTGATTTTAGCTGTCGTCCCCGCGGTTACTCCTCGGCAGACAGCTCCTCTTTCGGCGATAACGCAGCGGATACCCGCATTTTTTAATTTGTATCCGCATAGTATTCCCGCAATACCTCCGCCTATTATCAGCACGTCGGTCTTAATATCCCCCCGAAGCCGAGGAAATTTCGGCATCTCGGCGGTATTTTCCCAAAGTGATACCATATTTTTCGCCTCCGCGGTTAGTATTCCCGTGAAAACGGTTATATTCCCCGTTAACAAACTTGTCGGTTTGCGAATAACATATAAATAGAATATTACATACTGCGGAGGGAAAATATATGGGTCTTACCAAAAGCTCGGTCGGAATGGGCGCGGTCGATTCGGGCCTTATTATAAAAAAGCAGAATCCCGGCGATAAAATCATAGCCCTCGCGGGCAATCCGAACGTCGGCAAAAGCACGGTTTTCAACGCCCTTACGGGGCTAAACCAGCACACGGGAAACTGGCCGGGAAAGACCGTCGCCAACGCGCAGGGCTACTGCAAGAGCGAAAAGCACTCCTATGTACTTGTCGATATACCGGGTACATATTCCCTTATGGCGCACTCGGCGGAGGAGGAGGTTGCGCGGAATTTTATCTGCTTCGGCTCTCCCGACGCGGTGGCGGTGGTCTGCGACGCTACCTGCCTTGAAAGAAATATGAATTTGGTGCTTCAAACGCTTGAAATTTCCTCAAACGTTATTGTGTGCGTAAACCTAATGGACGAGGCGCGGCGCAAAAAAATTAATATTGACTTAGAAGTGCTTTCAAGCCGCTTGGGGGTTCCGGTTATCGGGGTTACCGCGCGCAAAAAGAAAAGCCTTAAAAAGCTTTTAGACGCGCTTGACCGCACCTTAGAGCAAAAAGGGGAGAAGACTCTCTTTAAGGTGAAATATCCGTCCGAAATCGAGGCGGCTGTTGCCCTTGTAGAGCCCAAGGCTAAGCGGTTGTCCTGCGGTAAAATCAACAGCCGCTGGCTTGCGCTTAAATTACTTGACGGCGACCCCTCTTTAATAAAGGAGGTTTCCGCCTGTTTAGGCGAGGACTTTCTTAAAAATCCCGCGCTCTTTGCCGCGATAGAGAGGGCAAGGGAGGGGCTTAAAACTGCGGGTATCGAGGGCGATAGGCTAAAGGACCTTACGGTTTCCGCCCTTGTAAACGCCGCCGAAAAAATCTGCGACGGTGCGGTAAAACACGAGAAAAAGCAGTACGGAGGAAGAGACCGCCGCATTGACCGTCTGCTCACGGGTAGACTTACGGCTTACCCTGTTATGCTCCTTTTGTTAGCCTTTATTTTTTGGCTTACCGTTACGGGGGCTAACTACCCCTCCGAGCTGTTGTCCCGCCTTTTTGCCTTTATAGGGGATAAGCTTGATACCGCGTTTAACGCCCTCGGCGCGCCTTTGTGGCTTCACGGCGCGCTAATCGACGGCGTTTACAGAGTGCTTAGCACGGTAGTATCGGTAATGCTCCCGCCTATGGCGATTTTTTTCCCGCTTTTTACCCTCTTAGAGGACGCGGGCTATCTTCCGAGAATCGCCTACAACCTCGACCGCCCCTTTAAAGGCTGTAACGCCTGCGGTAAACAGGCGCTGACTATTTGTATGGGCTTTGGGTGCAACGCGGCGGGCATTGTCGGTTGCAGGATTATCGATTCCCCGCGCGAACGCCTCTTAGCGGTGCTTACTAATAATTTTGTACCCTGCAACGGCAGATTCCCGATGTTAATATCGATTATCACGATGTTTTTTGCATTTGGCGCGTCGGGCGGGATTTCCTCGCTTTTGTCGGTAGCGGTGCTTACCCTTGCGATTGTCCTTTCAATCGGAATGACCTTTGCGGTGACAAAGCTCCTTTCAAAAACAATACTAAAGGGCGTGCCCTCCTCCTTTACGCTTGAGCTTCCGCCCTACAGACGGCCGCAGATAGGCAGGGTGCTTGTGCGCTCGGTCTTTGACCGCACCCTCTTTGTATTGGGCAGAGCCGCCTCGGTCGCCGCTCCCGCGGGACTTATTATCTGGCTTATGGCAAATATAACGGTGGGTGACAACAGTCTTTTGAGCCTTTGTTCGTCCGCTCTTGACCCAATAGGCAGCTTAATGGGGCTTGACGGAGCAATACTTTTCGCCTTTATATTAGGCTTTCCCGCAAACGAGATTGTAGTCCCTATAATAATGATGACCTATCTTTCGGCGGGCACCCTTGAAAGCGCCTACGGTCTTGCCGAGCTTCGCGACCTCTTTATTTCAAACGGCTGGAACACCGTCACCGCGGTCTGCTTTATAATCTTCACCCTTATGCATTGGCCCTGCTCGACCACACTTTTAACCATTAAAAAGGAAACGGGCAGTCTAAAGTGGACGGCGCTTGCCGCCGCAATACCCACCCTTATCGGAATGTTGCTTTGTATACTGGTGAATTTAATTGCCAAGCTGTTGTTTTAAGGTCTACACCGCCTTTTCAATCTGTTTTTTAAGCTTGCCGATTATTCTTTTTTCAAGGCGTGAAATGTAGGATTGGGAGATACCTAACGCGTCGGCAACCTCCTTTTGGGTGTACTCCTCGTAGCCGTTCATACCGAATCGCATTTCCATTATCTGCTTTTCCCGCGGGGGCAGTCCTCCGACAAAGCGGAGCAGTAAAAAGCGTTCGTCCTCCTGTTCTATTCCTCTGCCTATGTCGTCTGCGTCACTGCCTAACACGTCGGAGAGCAACAGCTCGTTGCCGTCCCAGTCGATATTAAGCGGCTCGTCTATGGAGATTTCGTTTTTACGTGAGGAGCTTTTTCTTAAATACATTAAAATCTCGTTTTCGATGCACCGTGAGGCGTAGGTTGCAAGCTTAATGTTCTTCTCGGGACAAAAGGTGTTGACCGCCTTGATAAGCCCTATTGTGCCTATTGAAATCAGGTCCTCGATATTTACGGCGGCGGAGTCGAACTTTTTGGCTATGTATACCACAAGCCGCAGGTTATGAACAATAAGGGTGTCGCGGCTTTGCTCGCTGTCGCTTGTAAGCAGTCGCTGTTCCTCCTCTGCCGAAAGCGGGGGAGGAAGGGTCTCCGCCCCGTTTATATAAAAGGTCGGCTTTACTATGCCGATTTTAAGGAGAAGAATATATAAAAGTGATTTGATTTTCATTGTACCCACCCTGTTCAGAAAAATATTTCGGGATTCACTATCGCCTGATAGTCGTCTCTAAGCGGCGTTTTTGAGACCGCCAATATCGGCTTGTCAAGCCTTACCGTGCGCTCGCCGTCGGTTACAACCGCGCTGTCGCACCGAAAGCCGTCGAGCGCGCCGCCGCCCGACACCGTATTTAAGGGCAGTATTCGGTAGCGGCTTTTAAGTCTTATGTCCCTCTCGGGACTGTCCGAGCCTAAAAGAGCCTTGACATATTCGCTGTCGGCAATTATTACCTCGGCGCCGCTAAGGCAGTCCTTGACCGAATTGCCCGTGTCCACAATTCCCTCCATAGTCACGCTTTTTTCCTCCGCCGTGACGGTAATCTCGCACCGCTCGGCGAATTTTGAGTCTTTGGAGAATATCGCCGATAAAAGCATAAACAGCAGATAGGCGATAACCGAAACCCCTATTAAAACCGCAGGGGAAATATCAAAGTATACCACCGAGTTTACCACCGTCATACCCGTAGGCTTTAAAAAGGTATATACCGCCGTCATAATTCCGCCGTAGCCGCAGGTCACAAGGAAAAGCACACCCGCCGCACGCAGGAAACACTTTCCTCCCTTAAAACCGAATCCACAGAGTACCATAACAGCGCAGACCGCCGCTCTGTAAATACCGCCGATAAAAATACCGAAATCGGGGGCGAATATGTAAAGCGAGGAAAGCCCGCCTATCGCCGCCGCCGACAGTTGGCGTAAAAGGGGAGGCTTAAGGTGCAAAATCGCCGCTGATGCCTTAAGCAGAAAATAATCCACAATAAAATTTACTATTACAAGAATATCCGCGTAAACTACCAACGGCACCGCCTCCCGAACAATTTAATTATACGCCTTTTTATGCAAAAATTATGTCGGATAACGGACGTGAAAAATAGACTTTTTTAGATTTTGGCGCAAAAAAATCAGCCGACCTGCAAGTAAAAAGAGCAGATTTCTGAATATACAGACGGCGCACAAGCCGCAAAAAATTTGACGGTTGAAAAACAACCTTTAAGGTGTTAAAATAATTTCGTTACTCTGTTTAATGAAATGAGGAAAATAAGTTGAACGAAAAAGAAATTGCCGAAATAAGACGGCGCTTTAACCCGCAAAAAACAAACATAACAAGCGTACACGGCTGCTGTGTAAACGAAAAGCGCGAAATAACCGCCGAGTTCTGCCAGTCCTTAGCAAATCTTACTCAGGACGAAACCGAGGCTCTGCTGTCCCTGCTTAAAAAACTGCTTTCGGGTTCTGTTGACCGAAATCTATTGGATATTGAATTTTCAAACGAGCAGGTGTTGCACGGTGAAGAGCACAAAAGACTGTTAAAGCTCCGCGACAGCTCGCTTAGCGACGAAGCCGAATTAAGGCAGTTATTTGCCGACATAATATCGTCGGTTAAAACCGAAGGCTCCTTTTTAATCCTTGCCGCGTGCGACAGCTACGACGTATTTACATATGCAGAGGACGGCAAAAAGAGTGAGGACTCGACCGAGCTGTTCAAATATTTTGTCTGCGGCGTTTTCCCTATGAAAATGACAAAACCGCAGTTAAGCTTTGCCGCCTTTGACAGTACCTTCAAAAATATAGTTTCAAACGCGGTGATATGCCCGCCCGAATCAGGCTTTATGTTCCCTGCCTTTGACGACCGCGCATCTAACATATACAACACGGTATTTTACACCAAGGACAGCGGGGCGGACCATACGGAAATTATAGGAAAGCTCTTTGCCGCAAAGCCGCCTATGCCCGCAGACAGCCAACGCGAGACCTTTAATGCCCTGCTTTCCGATGCCACAGACGGCGAAAGCAACCTTGAAATTATCAAAAATCTTCAGGACGAGATAGGCGGAATTATAGCCGACCGCAAGGAAAGAAAGGAATACGAGCCGTTAAGCTTTTCTCGCGATGATATATGCGATATACTGCGTTCGGCAGAGGTAAGCGACGAGCGGATTGACGGCTTTAAAGAGGGCTTCAATCAAAGCTTCGGCGAAAAGGCTCGGCTTAATCCGCAGAATTTGGTGGAAACCAAGCGCTTAGAGCTTGCAAGCGCCGATATAAGCATAAAAATTAACCCCGAGCGTGGCGAGCTTGTGGAAACCCGCGTAATCGACGGAGTTAAATATATACTCATCCGCGCCGACGAGGAGATTGAAGTCAACGGTGTGCCAATAAATATTAACTAAAAAAAGTTACGGTAATAAATGTCAAAAGGGCTGTAAAAAGACCTGAAAAAGGCTCTCCAATTAATTACAAATGCTTGATAATTGTAATATATTATGGTAAAATATTTACAGTGTCTGGATATTTCTGTCGAATATTAGACAATAATTATTTGGGGTGAGTTTTTATGAGGTTGAAATTATTAAAAAAAGCAATTTCCTTTTTTACAGCGCTTGCTGTAGCGGTATGTATGATACCGTTATCCGATTTTGTGATATTTGCCGAGCCGGATAACAGCACAGTTTCTTCCGTTGTCTGCGGTGAAGTGAAGGTGTTGACAACCGAAATTAATTCAGGAAGAGGCGTTTTTTCCTTTGTTCCTGAAAAAGACGGTACATATGCGTTTTATTCTTTCGATAACAACGGTTTTGACACATACGGCACCGTTTTGAACGCCGATATGCAAGAATTAACCAGCGACGACGACAGCGCCAACGACAGAAATTTTTATATTGACTTCACAATGAATGAAGGCGAAACATATTATCTGTCCGCGAGACCTTATTCGAATAACAGTACCGGAAAATATTCCGTAAAGGTAATAGAGCTTTCTCCCGTAACATCTTTGGAAATTGTATCTCTGCCTGATAATATAAACTGTGTCGAGGGCTATGGTTTTAATTATTCGGGTTTAGAGATTAGAGCTGAAACAGCCGACGGAACTATTGACGAGTGGAGTTACGGCTCAATCGGCAAAATTCTTGCAGGGCACAAAATACATATAAATGAAACTCAGCAGGACGGCAATTATTCCGAAACCGTAATCACCTGCGGCGATAAAACAGCAGCTTTTAGTTTTAATATTATCGCAAACCCCGTTGAGCGTATTGAGCTTGTGTCTGCTTCAGAGTATACTTATATTGAAAACGCAGACGGTGAATTTAGAACCCGCTTCAATCCCGAAACCGGAGAAGAAGAGGAATTCTTCTATTATTACACATGGCATTTGAACGACGCGGTAATTAAAATCGTCTATAAAAACGGTGACTCTAAAATCACAAATATCAGCAATC
>CAMCIX010000062.1 GCA_945875045.1 uncultured Clostridia bacterium
CTACACACTGCATATCGTCGGCAGCGTCAGATGTGTATAAGAGACAGAAATATGATAGGACGAGGGTTAATTCGGAGGCGACGCCCTGAATTACAAACATTGCAAGAATACCTACCGCGAGCATACCTCCCGAAACTCCGCCTAAGGAGGCAAGACCTATTCGGTAATACCGAGGATCGATTCCGTTTTGACGGAAGGAGCGGATAGTCTTAACACAATGCTCCTTATAGGCGTGGTAACCGAAAAGTCCCGCAAGGATACAGGTTGCGAGGCTTGCAAGGTTTTCAATGCCCGAGGCGATAACGTCAAGCACGGTTTGACGACCGTCAATATTTCCCAGTGCGTCCATAAAAGAGTTAAGATCGCCGTCGGTAAGAGAGCCGATAAGGCTGTCTATAACCGTAGAATCGGTATTGTATGTAAGGGCGGCGGTTGAAAATGTGATGACCGTGCCTACCGCAAGAAGAATTAATGCGATTTTATACATTTTACGGTAGAAAAACCAAAGAGCGGCGCCGAGAGGGCCGAAGAAAAAGCCTAAAACAGCGGCGGGCCAGCACCAGGAGGTTTTGGAGCGCGTTATCTCCATTTTAATAAATTTCGGCATTATTTCGGTGGATTTTTTACCGATAAAAAACGCAATATCCTCGGCGGGAACCCCGTCTATAGAGTAATCGGCGTAGACCGAATAGGGCGAGTACGGCTGTCCTCCGTTATTGGGGGCTGAGTATATAGGCGGAGTAAAGCCGGTCGGGGGAACCGAACCGCCTTCGGCAGAGGCGGAGCCTTGGGAATTACTTTGTATATTTTCTCCGATAAATTCGGTTTCGTTTTTTTCGGCAGGCTTTATAAGCGGTGCGCCGCAGTTTTTGCAGTAGGCGTATTCGCTTTCGTTTTCCGTGCCGCATTCGGAACATATTTTTTTCTCCATAACTTATTCCTCCTTAAATAAACATAGCTATTATAGCCGGTAAATACTGAACCGCCATCGTTCCGATAAGGAACAGGAAGATATTAACTCCCCCCATTTTGCGGTAGTCATAGTCCATATCCTCGCTTTCGGCGCGGATTTTCTTTATTGCGGATATTGCGTAGCCCTTATAAAGGTAATCGCCGAACAGAGCGGACACTATCCTGATCGCAAGGTTAAAAAGCGCGCCTAACACAAAGCAAACTATGACCGCCGCACCGATTTCGGGCAGATGGCTGTAGACGGTATTGGATATGTCGGCATAGGTTTCGCCTCCCGTAAAGCCGAAGCTGTAAACGGCTTTGGTAAACGGAAGGTAAAGCAGACTTGCGATAACAGTAAGCAGTCCCGTGATTATTCCGTTTTTATACATCTTGCGCGACAGCATCCAGCCGCAGGGGAAGAAAAACGCCATCCAATTCCAGGAAACGCGGTTCTTTTTATTTAATATAGCAAATTTCGGAATATACCGTGGGGTATTTGCCGCAACCAGCCGCTTTGCCTCGTCTGCGGTGACCCCCTCGCCTATATCGTAATCGGCGGGAACACCGCCCAAAAAGTCGAAATTAACGAAGCTGCCGCCCGCTTTGGCGACATTAGGCGCGCCGCATTTAGGACAGGCGTTTAGTGAAAAGTCGTAGCTTTCGTGACACATCTGACAGGTGATTTTGCCCTCGGCGTTTTCGCCCGTGTGCTTGATTTCAGGCTCTGCCGCCGATTTTTGCTCCTCGCGCTCCTTTACAAGGTCGTACTGCCTATCCGTGCCGTGTAGCGCCTCAAGAGCGCAGTGACCAAGCCTTTCGTAGCATTCCCTGTGGTGGGGAGCGCCGCAAACGGGACAGTAAACAATATCGTCCTCCTCGAAAAGATAGGCGTGACAGCCGACGCAGCTTACACCCTCCGTATTAAGACTCATATATAACGGCACCTCTTAAGTTTTCTGATTTTTCAAAAATACAGTCAAAGTATTCTTTCCCGTAATTGTGGAAGCTTCCGCCCTTTATCATTTTGCAAAGCTCCTCTTTAGAGACCCACTTAGCCTCTGCAACCTCCGAACGCTGAAGCACAAGCTCGCTTTCGGGTATGTCGCAGACAATAGCCCAAACGTCAAGCAGAGAGCTGCGGCGTTTGATTCTTGTGATTCTTTTAAGGCTTTCTCGGTCGGATTTGATTCCCAACTCCTCAAAAAGCTCCCGCTTAGCGGCGGTAAAGGAATCCTCGCCCGAAACGGCGGCTCCGCCGGTTGCCGCCCATTCGCCAGGCATAAGCTTTTTATCCTCCGCGCGGCGCTGTATAAGGAAGCTTCCCGAGCTTGAAATTATCCATATATGCACAACGAGATGGTACTCGCCCGACTTTAAAACGCCTTGACCGCGCAGGGTTGTTTTGCCTGTGGGTCTGCCGTTTTCGTCGAGAACGTCCCAGATTTCAATACTCATAACGCTTTTGTGCTACCTCTCCAGCCTTTTTGTAAATGCTGTTTTCGGGAATCACCCCTCGTACAGAGGACAGGGGATATACATTGGAATTTTTCCCTATCACCGTACCGGGATTAAGCACCGAGCCACAGCCGACCTCAACATAATCGCCCAAAACCGCACCCATTTTTTTAAGTCCCGTTTCGAGCTTTCCGTCGCCCGATTTTATAACGACAAGGGTTTTATCCGACTTCACGTTCGATGTAATAGAACCCGCGCCCATATGGGAATGTGACCCTAAAACCGAGTCGCCTACATAATTGTAATGCGGAACCTGAACGGTATCGATTAAAATAACGTTTTTAAGCTCGGTTGAATTTCCTACAACGCAGTCGTTGCCTACAAGGGCGCTGCCGCGGATAAAGGCGCAGTGGCGCACCTCGGTACGCTCGCCTATAATGCAGGGACCCGTTATGCTCGCGGTCGGAGCTACCTTTGCGGATTTTGCAATCCAGATATTTTCGCCCTTGCTTTCGTATATTTCGGGGTCGAGGGTCGGACCTATCTCCTTAATGTAGTCGCTAATCCTGCATAAAGCCTCAAAAGGGTAGGTAACGCCCTTTAAAAGCGCGTAACCGAGACTGTCATTAGGAGCAAAAAGCTCCTCAACGGTTATTCCTTTCAATTATTACACACCTTTCATCGCTTACTATACAACATAATTATATCAGGAATATGAATTTTTTTCAACAATTTATGTGTTAGGTATTGTAAAAAAATTATTTTTGTGTTAAAATAGCATTTGTAAAATCGTTAGTTCACTTAGAATTGCGTGTTTAAGTGTGCGAATGGGCGGGTCCTGTGCGACGGGGCGCTGCGAACCATGTCAGGCGGGGAACCGAGCAGCATTAAGCAGTCTGTCCTGTGCGCCGCAGTAAATCGGCTCATTCGTACACTTAAATACGCAAGTTTTTTTGCAAAAGGGAGGGATAAAGGTGGCTTATCAGGCGCTTTACAGAAAATACCGTCCGCAGACCTTTTCGGAGGTTGTCGGTCAGGAGCATATAACCGAGACCCTTAAAAACGAGCTGGCGGCGGGCAAGACCGTCCACGCTTATCTTTTTACGGGAACGAGGGGAACGGGCAAAACCAGCTGTGCTAAAATTTTAGCTAAGGCGGTAAACTGCCTGAACCCTAAAGACGGCGACCCCTGTCTTAGCTGTGAAAGCTGTCTTTCGGTCTCTAAGGGTGAGAATACCGATATTGTTGAGATCGACGCCGCCTCCAATAACAGCGTTGACAGTATTAGGGAATTAAGGGATCAGGTTTCCTTTGCTCCCTCCTCCTCAAAATACCGTGTTTATATTATTGACGAGGTGCATATGCTTACCGTCAGCGCCTTTAACGCGCTGCTTAAAACCCTTGAAGAGCCTCCCGCCCACGTTGTTTTCATTCTCGCGACAACCGAGGTGCATAAGCTCCCCGCAACCATTTTGTCCCGCTGTCAGCGTTTCGATTTCAGGAGAATCGAGGCGGACAGGATTTGCGAGCGGATTCAGTATATCGCCGATAAAGAGGGACTTACCGTTACAGACGGCGCGGCTTCTCTTATCGCCGCGGCGGCGGACGGGGGAATGAGGGACGCGCTCTCGATTTTAGACCTTTGCGCCTCGGGCAGTAAAAATATCGACGAGGAAACGGTGGAAAGCGTCTGCGGTATGGCGGGCGGCGATTACCTTATTAAATTAGCCGATTATATTAAGTCACGGAACGCCGAGGGCGCTTTGATGCTTATTGATAGACTTTACGGTAATTCTGTCGATATGCAGAGACTTTTGGCGGAGCTTACCTCCCATTACCGCGATTTGATGATAATTAAGACCGTAAAAGGAGAAAATAAGCCGATAGTTTGCTCATCAGCAAAGCTAAAGGCGCTTGAGGAGCAGGCGGCGGATTACGATATAAAGGATATTATGCGAACCCTTTCGGCACTTCAGGCGGCAAACGCGGGTATGCAGAGCGGCAACCGCCGCTGTGAGATGGAGATGACGGTTATAAGGCTTTGCACGCCCTCGCTTTCCTATGATTTGGCTTCTCTTGAACGCAGGATAGCCGCCCTTGAAAACGGAACGGTAAGGGTCGCGGCGGTTTCCCCAGCTCCTCCGAAAGCCGCGCCCGCTCCCGAAAAGCCGACTTCACCTCCCCAAAATGAGGACGCTAACCCCGACGACGGGGAGATACCTTTGCCCGAATACCCCGCGGACGAGCCGCAGATAAGCGCGCCTAAGTCTTCGGACGACGGCGGGATAACGCCTGTCGATAATTGGGACGAGGTGTTAAGGATACTCAAAACCTCCTGCCCGCTTATAGCAGGGGTGCTAAAGGGCTCAGCGGCGTATATTAAGGGGCAGTACCTTTTGATTGACGCACCCAACGGTCAGTTCCGCTCGCTTATAAACAGCGGAAACGGACTTTATAAGGACAGTATAAGAAAAGCCGCGCAGACGGTGCTGGGGGTTACCTATAAATTAGGACCCTACACCGCGGCGGCGCCTAAAGCGGAGGAAGACCCGCTCGCCGCCCTTGCGGACAGACTTAAAAATTTTGAAATTAATTAAGGAGTTAAAGAAAATGAAAGTAAGAATACCTAATTCAGGCGGACCCGGAAATATGAACCAGATGCTTAAGCAGGCGCAGAAGATGCAGGCGGATATGGCGGCGCTTCAGGAGGATTTGGAGCAGCGCGAGTACACCGCGACGTCGGGCGGCGGCTTGGTTGAGGTCACGGTTGACGGCAAGCATCTTGTTAAGAGCATAAAAATCAAGCCCGAGGCTATTGACCCCGAGGACTCAGAGATGCTCGAGGATTTAATAACCGTCGCGGTAAACGAGGCTATCGGTAACGCGGCAAAGGATTCCGAAACCGAAATGGGCGCGATTACAGGCGGGCTTAATATGCCGGGATTGTTTTAATAATGGCTAACAATATAGTTCCGCTTACCGAGCTTATCGCCCAGTTTGAGCGACTGCCCGGTATTGGCAGAAAGACCGCGCAAAGGCTTGCCTTCAGTATATTGGAGCAACCGCCCGAGCGCGCCGAAAAATTCGCCGAGGCGCTTATAAACGCGAAAAGAAAAATTCATTTCTGCAAGGTCTGTCAGGGGCTTACCGATAAAGAGGTGTGCGACATCTGCGACGATAACCGCCGCGACCGTTCGGTTATCTGCGTTGTCGCAGAGCCAAAGGACGTAATGGCGTTTGAGCGCACGCGGGAATATACAGGGGTTTACCACGTTCTGCACGGGGTTATTTCTCCCCTTGACGGCATTGGTCCCGAGCAGTTAAGAATAAAGGAATTAATGGCGAGGCTGGGCTCGGGCGAGGTTAACGAAATCATTATGGCGACAAATCCTACGGTTGAGGGCGAGGCGACGGCAAGCTATATCTCCCGCCTTGTAAAGCCTATGGGGATTAAGGTGACCCGCCTTGCCTACGGCATACCCGTAGGCGGCGACCTTGAATACGCAGACGAGTTTACTTTAGCCCGCGCCTTAGAGGGCAGAAACGAAATTTGAGGTAACAGTATGACCGAAGAAAAGATAAAACGCATAAACGAGCTTGCGCGCAAGCAGAAGGCCGAGGGTCTTACCGAGGAGGAAAAGGCGGAGCAGTTTAAGCTTCGCCGCGAGTATATAGACGCTTATAAGCAGAGCCTTATCGCTCAGCTTGAAAACACATATATTTTGGAGCCAGACGGCACAAAGAGAAAGGTCGGGCGCAAAAATGAAGCTCCTCTTAACTGACTGCGCCACCTTAAAGGCGAACGGCGATCTTTCGCTTGATACCTTTAAGCAGTTCGGCGAGGTAAAAGAGTATGAAAATATCGGACGGGACGAGCTTTTAAAGGAGGCGGCGAATACCGATATTATCCTCTGCAATAAGACGGTAATTGATAAAGAGGTATTTGACGCGTCGCCGCGGCTTAAATATGTAGGGCTTTTTGCTACGGGATATAATAATATTGATACCGAATACGCGGCTGAAAAAGGGGTTGCGGTCTGCAACGCGGGCGGATATTCGACCAACGCGGTAGCCCAGCAGGTGTTGGGCTATATTCTTATGCACTATACCGCTATTTCTAAGTATGACGCGTTTGTAAAATCGGGCGGTTGGAAAAGCTCTCAGGTTTTTTCGCCGCTTGTTTTTTCCTCGGAGGAGGTCTTCGGCAAGACCTTAGGTATTGTCGGCTACGGAAGTATCGGTAAAGCGGTGGAAAAAGCGGCAAAGGGTCTTGGTATCAAGGTTATCGTTTTTACGAGAACCGTTCGCGAAAACGGGGAGACGCGGTTTGTTGATTTCGATACTCTGCTGAAAGAAAGCGATATTATTTCTCTTCACTGTCCGCTGAATGAGCAGAGCGCGGATATGATGAACGAAGAAGCCTTTAACAAATGCAAGGACGGTGCTTTTTTCATTAACACCTCCCGCGGCGGCACGGTGGACGAGGACGCGCTTTATAATGCCCTTTGCTCGGGCAAGCTTTCGGGAGCTGCGATAGACGTTTTAAAGGAAGAGCCGCAAAGCCCAAAAAGCCGACTTGAAACCGCGCCGAATATCATAATAACGCCCCACACCTCCTGGGCGCCGCTGGCTACGAGAAAGCGGCTTTTAGGTATTGTTGAGGATAATATAAAGGCGTTTTTAGCAGGCAAATCTCAAAACAGGATAGTATAAGGGGCTAAGGGTATATGACTATACAACAGCTGCATTA
This sequence comes from uncultured Clostridia bacterium, assembly GCA_945875045.1. Taxonomy (GTDB): domain Bacteria; phylum Bacillota; class Clostridia; order Oscillospirales; family Acutalibacteraceae; genus UBA737. The sequence continues at coordinate 7,160 of CAMCIX010000062.1, forward strand.
CGCTATAACAATTTCCGAAACGGGCTCGTTTAATAAGGCGGCGGAGCTTTTATATGTCGCTCAGCCCTCCCTTACGGGAGCTATTAAGGAGCTTGAAAAGGAGCTGGGAATTAGGCTGTTTAACAGAAGCGGCAGGGGAGCCTCCCTTACCGCGGACGGGCTGGAGTTTATCACCTACGCAAGACAGGTTTACTATCAGTATGAGTCCTTAATGGGTAAATACGGCAAAGCGGGAAAGAGAAAAAAGAAGTTCGGGGTGTCAACCCAGCATTATTCCTTCGCCGTTAAAAGCTTTGTGGAAATGGTAAAGCAGTTTAACACCGAGGAATACGAGTTTGCGATAAGGGAAACCAAAACAAAGGAGGTTATCGACGACGTGATAACCTCAAAAAGCGAAATCGGAATACTTTATTTAAGCGATTTTAACCGAAAAGCGATTGAAAAACTGCTCCGCACAAACGGGCTTGAATTTCACCGCCTTACCGAGTGCGACACCTATGTTTATTTGTGGAAAGGACATCCGCTTGCAAAAAAGCGGGAGATTGACTTTTCCGAGCTTGCCGATTACCCCTGTCTTTCGTTCGAGCAGGGAGCCGAAGTATCCTTTTACTTTGCGGAGGAGGTTTTCAGCACCCGTGATTATCCGAGAACGATTAAGGCGACCGACCGCGCGACAATGCTTAATTTGATGATAGGGCTTAACGGCTATACGCTTTGCTCGGGGATAATTTGCGAGGAGCTTAACGGCTCGGAATGTATCGCCGTTCCCCTTAAAACCGACGGCGATACCGTGGGCGGCAGAATGGAGATAGGGTATATCATAAAGAAAAATATGATACTAAGCAGTATGGGTAAGCTTTATATAAAGGAAATAGGGGATTATTTATCACACAGCCGAGAAAAATAAGCTCTGCAA
>CAMCIX010000063.1 GCA_945875045.1 uncultured Clostridia bacterium
CTACACACTGCATATCGTCGGCAGCGTCAGATGTGTATAAGAGACAGCGGCAGATTTTACGGGGAGAATTTCCTCGCCCGAAACGCGGAACATCTTAGCCGAGGCGAAAATGCCGTAGCCGTATTTTCCGACGTTTTCAAGTCTCTCTTCATATGTTTTTACAAAATCGGTTTTTTTGTTGTCAAACTGTGGGATATATCCGTCAAAGTCTATTTCCCCGCAAAGAGCCTTGGTATCAAGCTCGGTAAGCCTGGAAAAGATTTCAAGCTCCCTTATTGCGTTTTGCTTTAGGCTTTGCGGAATTTCGGATTTCTGCGCCGCAGAAATGATATATCTGTTTTCGTCGGAATACACCGCGCGGCACAGAAAATCCGAAAAGCAATAATTGTCGTCCGATAGGGAATAAACGAATTTTCCGAACAGACTAAGCTTTTCTTTTATGTCGCCGTCCGAGCTTAATAGCCCGATAAGGGCGCTCATTGTTTCATATTTAAGTATTCCCCTGAACACGCTAAGCGCCGACAGCTCGCACGCAAGCTTTTTTTCCTCCTGTTCGGTCATTGTCTACACCTTATCCCTTGAATTTGTTAATAACCGCGCCCTTGTCTGCGGAGCTTACTTGCGCCGCGTAACGGGCGAGCGCGCCGCCTATATCGGTTTTGCGCTTAATTTCCATTGTCTTTTTGCGTTCCTCGATCTCCTCGTCTGATACCTTAAGCTCAATTGAGTATTCGGGGATATTAATTGAAATAATGTCGCCGTCCTTAACATAGGCGATTATTCCGCCGCTTACCGCCTCGGGGGAGATATGACCTATTGATGCGCCCCTTGTAGCGCCCGAGAAACGTCCGTCTGTGATAAGCGCAACGTCCTTGTCAAGTCCCATACCCGCGATAGCCGAGGTGGGGGAGAGCATTTCCCTCATTCCGGGGCCGCCCGCAGGACCTTCATAGCGAATAACCACAACGTCGCCCTTTTCAATTTTACCCGCGTAGATGGCGGCGATTGCCTCCTCCTCGCTCTCGAAAACCTTTGCAGGACCTTCGTGAACAAGCATTTCGGGGGCTACTGCACTTCGCTTTACAACACAGCCGTCGGGCGCAATATTACCGCGAAGCACGGCGATACCGCCTGTCTTTGAATAGGGGTTTTCAACCGTGCGGATAATTTCGGGATCCTTGTTAACGGCGGTTTCAATGTTCTCGCCCAAGGTCTTGCCTGTGCAGGTCATAACGCTTGTGTCAAGCAAATTAAGCTTAGTAAGCTCTTTAAGTACCGCGTAAACTCCGCCCGCCTCGTTTAAATCCTCCATATAGGTACGACCCGCGGGGGCTAAATGGCAGAGGTTGGGGGTTTTTTCGCTTATCTCGTTCGCCATATCAAGGTTAAACTCCACACCGCACTCGTTTGCGATTGCGGGGAGATGAAGCATACTGTTTGTAGAACAGCCGAGCGCCATATCGGCGGTAAGGGCGTTCTTTATAGCCGCCGCGGTCATAATATCGCGGGGACGGATATTCTTTTTAACCAGCTCCATAACCTGCATACCCGCGTGCTTTGCAAGCTCGATTCTCGCAGAATAAACCGCGGGGATTGTGCCGTTGCCGCGAAGTCCCATACCCAAAACCTCGGTAAGGCAGTTCATAGAGTTCGCGGTATACATTCCTGAGCAGGAGCCACAGGTCGGGCAGGTGTTTTCCTCGCATACGCAGAGCTGTTCCTCGTCAATCTTGCCCGCCTTAAAGGAGCCTACCGCCTCAAACATACTTGAAAGGCTGGTCTTTTTGCCGTCAACCCTGCCGGCTAACATCGGTCCTCCGCTTACGAAAACGGTGGGGATATTAACCCTTGCCGCCGCCATTAAAAGACCGGGGACGTTTTTGTCGCAGTTAGGCACCATAACAAGCCCGTCAAAGCCGTGGGCTAATACCATAGCCTCGGTGGAATCGGCGATTAAATCGCGGGTGATAAGGGAATACTTCATTCCCGTGTGACCCATTGCAATACCGTCGCAAACAGCTATTGCGGGGAAGACTATAGGCGTTCCTCCCGCCATTGCAACCCCTAACTTTACCGCCTCAACGATTTTGTCAAGGTTCATATGCCCCGGAACTATCTCGTTATAGGAGCTGACAATACCTATAAGCGGTCTTGCCTGCTCCTCCTTTGTAAGCCCTAATGCGTGGTAGAGACTGCGGTGCGGCGCGTTGTGCGCACCGTCAACTATTCTATCCTTAACCATAACTCTATCCTCAATTAATAAGTATTAGTTATTGATGAGCTTATCCTCGTCGCTCCAGCTGTAAAGCTTTCTTACTTCCTTGCCGACCTTCTCGGAGGGATGCTCTGCGGCGAGTTTTCTCATAGCATTGAAGTGTACCTGAGCGCCCGCGTCGGACATATCGAGTAAGAAGTCCTTAGCGAAAGTACCGTCCTGAATGTCGGAAAGAATCTTCTTCATAGCCTTCTTGGTGTCCTCGGTGATGATCTTAGGACCTGTGATGTAGTCGCCGTATTCAGCGGTGTTGGATATGGAGTAACGCATACCCTCAAAGCCGCTCTGGTAAATAAGGTCAACGATAAGCTTCATTTCGTGAATGCACTCAAAATAAGCGTTTCTGGGGTCGTAGCCCGCCTCAACGAGGGTCTCAAAGCCCGCCTGCATAAGGGCGCAAACGCCGCCGCAGAGAACTGCCTGCTCGCCGAACAAATCGGTCTCGGTCTCGGTGCGGAAGGTGGTTTCAAGCACGCCCGCGCGAGCGCCGCCGATACCTAATGCATAAGCAAGAGCAATTTCAAGCGCGTCTCCGGTTGCGTCCTGCTCAACCGCTACAAGGCAGGGAACACCCTTGCCCGCCTGATACTCACTGCGAACGGTGTGACCCGGTCCCTTAGGAGCAATCATAATAACGTTTACGTTCTTCGGGGGCTTAATGCATCCGAAATGAATGTTAAAGCCGTGGGCGAACGCAAGTGTTTTACCCTCGGTAAGGTTGGGCTCGATGCTTTCCTTATAAAGCTTAGCCTGCTTTTCGTCGTTAATAAGAATCATAATAATGTCAGCCTTAGCCGCCGCTTCGGCAGAGGTCATAACGGTAAGACCCTGAGACTCTGCCTTAGCCCAGCTCTTAGAGCCCTTGTAAAGACCTACGATAACGTCAACGCCCGAATCCTTAAGGTTTAAAGCGTGGGCGTGACCCTGTGAGCCGTAGCCGATAATAGCAACGGTTTTGCCGTTAAGCTTAGCTAAATTACAGTCCTGTTGATAATAGATTTTTTGCATAATATATTACTCCTTTAAAATAATATTCGAAATAAATTTTTAAACGATAGTACGTCCTCTTTCAAGGGCGACAACGCCGGTTCTGCAAAGCTCGATTATTCCGAGGGGCTTCATTACGTTTATAAAGGCGTTGATTTTTGAAGGCTCGCCCGTCACCTCAACACAGAGGGTTTCGGGGTTGTAGTCGATAACCTTGGCTCTGTAGATTTCAGACGCCGCCATTACCTCACTGCGGTTTTCGGGTGAATTTTTCACCTTTACGAGCATAAGCTCGCGCTCAACCGTCTGGTTTTCGTCAAGTAACTCGACGTTTTTTACGTTGTGAAGCTTTTTGAGCTGGTTAATAAGCTGTTCCCTTGCGTAATCGTCGCCCTTTAGGGTTACGGTAATTCGGGAAAACTCGGGGTTATCGGTTTCGCCGACCGTAAGGGAGTCAATGTTAAAGCCCTTTCTCATAAACAGTCCCGAAACTCTTGTAAGCACGCCGTACTTGTTTTCAACCAAAGCGGCAATTACAAACCTTTTCATTTGTTCGCCTCCTCCTTTGAAGTGATAATATCTTCAATAGAGCCGCCGGGCGGCAGCATAGGAAGAACAAACTCGTCTTTACCTATAATCGCGTCTATAAGGTAGGGTCCGTCGTGGGTCATAGCACGTTTAAATGCGGCTTCAAACTCCTCGGGAGTAGCTACCTGCTCGCCCGGGAGCCCAAAAGCCTCGGCAAGCTTTACAAAATCGGTTTTTCTGCCAAGTACGGTGTTGGAATAACGCTTGCCGTAGAAAAGGGTCTGCCATTGGCGCACCATTCCGAGAACGCCGTTATTCATTATTACCGTAACAACGGGGGTATTATATGTAACCGCAGTCGCAAGCTCGTTTAAATTCATTCCGAAGCTTCCGTCCCCCGTGATAAGCACGGTGCGGTCGCCAGACGCTATCTGCGCGCCTATCGCCGCGCCCAAGCCGTAGCCCATTGTGCCTAAGCCTCCGCTAGAGGCAAAGCGGCGGGTTCTCTCAAAATCGGTGTACTGCGCCGCCCACATCTGGTGCTGACCTACGTCGGTGGCGATAACGGTGTTTCCGTCCTTGACCTCATTTATAATGTCGAACATCTTTTTAGGTGTAAGGGCATATTTGTCCGCCGCCTCCGCCTTATCGCTTATCGCCTTGCCCTTTGCCTTAAGCTCGGCAATCCTTTCGTGCCATTCGGGGTGGGTCTGCGTCTCGCACCTTTCAAGTATTCTCGAAAGTGAGGAGACAATATCGCCTATTATGCCCACGTCAACCTTGACGTTTTTATTAATCTCGGAAAGGTCGGTGTCAAGCTGAATAATTTTAGCGCCCTTTGAGTATTTTGCGGTGTTGCCCGTCGCCCTGTCGCTGAAGCGAACCCCGATTCCGATTATCAGGTCTGCGTCCTTGTTAGCCATAGAGGAGGCGTACTTGCCGTGCATACCCTGCATACCGAGGAAACGGTCGTAGGAGTTGGGAAGCGCCGAAAGTCCCATAAAGGTACAGCCGATATATCCGTCAATCTTTTTGGCTAACGCCTTAATGTCGTTTGTCATACCCTCGCCCGCGGCGCCGCCGCCTATGTAAATATAGGGGCGCTTGGCTTTATTGATAAGCTCAACCGCGCGGTCAATGTCGCTGTCGGGCGCAATTGCCTGCTCAAAGTAGGGGACAACCCCCTTGTATTCAAATTCGCACTCGGCTATCTGAACGTCCTTGGGAATATCGATAAGCACGGGACCGGGTCTGCCGGATTTTGCAATAGCGAAGGCTTCGCGAATAGTGTCGGCAAGCTCTGTAACATCGCTTACAAAATAATTGTGCTTTGTAATCGGAATGGTAATGCCCGTGATGTTAATTTCCTGAAAGCTGTCCTTTCCTATAAGGGTGGTGGGGACGTTGCCCGTAATAGCCACCATAGGTATCGAGTCGAGCATCGCGGTCGCAATACCCGTAACAAGGTTTGTAGCCCCCGGACCTGAAGTTGCAATTACAACGCCAACTTTGCCCGTAACGCGGGAATAGCCGTCCGCCGCGTGGGACGCGCCCTGCTCGTGGGCTGTTAAATAATGGTTAATTCGGTCGCTCGCCTTGTAAAGCTCGTCATAAATGTTTAACACCTGACCGCCCGGGTAACCGAAAACGTCGGTAACGCCCTGCTCTATAAGCGTTTCAATGACAATGCGCGCGCCTGTCATTTTTTCCTTATTCATAAAAATATAACCTCCTATTAGTTATAAAAAATGCCTCCGCCTCTTTGCTATCCGCTGATAACGTAAAGAGACGAAAGCGTTAAATCACAAAATATATTCTTCCGCGGTACCACTCTTTTTCACCGTCCTAAATAGGGACGGCGCGCTCAGATGCTTTAGACATCTTAACTCTGTTACGGGAGTTCCCGTCTGCTCCTACTCTCATTCGGTTTCGGACAGCCGCTCCGCGGTGAGTTCAATATCTCTTCCTCAATACCTTGCACCAACCGGCATCTCTCTGTCAGACGAAAGTAAAATACCTACTATTCCGCATCACTGCGTTTGATATTAAATTTTCTAATATTATATCACCGCTTTTTTTATTTGTCAACACTTTAAAGCAAAAAAGTTACAAATTTCGTGTTTTTAATTTTACAAAGCCTTTCACCGATTTTGCATTTGCTCATATTATGGTATTGAAGTCTATATCTTCAATAATTTTATGGGAGGCTTTTATATATGGCAGATTTAAAAAACGGCTGCCCGCCCGAAAACGGCGCCTTTAAGGAAGCCGTGTGCGTTGACGTGGGCAGAGTCTACGATTCCTGCTGTGATCGCGATTGCCTTGAGGATCTTCGCTGCTTCTTTTTGCCCGAGGATCAGGGACTTATATGCAATGCGATAAGCGTTCGTCTGCGCTCGGCGGAGGTACTTAACGTTTTCATTGACGTGGAGCCCGTTAATTTTAACAAGGGCTTCTATTCCTGCGACCTTACCTTCTTCTTTCTTCTGGAGTTTGACGTCTTTACCGCGCCCCACTCCTGCCCGCAGTGCATAAGGGGAATTTCCTCATTCTCGAAAAAGGTAATTCTTTTCGGAAGCGACGGCAATGTAAAGATTTTCTCGAACACGATGCGTGAGGATGAGCATTGCGACTCCAAAACACGCAGAACCACGAATATGCCGAAATGCGTCGTTCAGGCGGTTGACCCCATTCCGCTTTCCGCCCGCATAGGCGAAATTCGCGACTGCTACGAAAACGTGCGCTGTATTCCTAAGAGCATTTGCGACTGCATAGGCGGAAACGTGGTGACCGACCTTAAGGGCGGAGACCCCACGGTTTATGTAACGCTGGGACTTTTCACGGTGGTTCAGCTTATAAGAAACGTGCAGATGTTAATACCGGTTTACGATTTCTGTATCCCCGAAAAGCAGTGCGATTATTCCACCGACCGCCCCTGCGACACCTTTAAGAAAATCAAATTCCCGACCGACGACTTTTTCCCGCCCCGTCCCTGTAAGGCGGACGAAGGCTGCGGCTGCGGAATGCGCGTAGAGGAAAGCGAAGACGGCGAGGATTAAAAAGAAGAAAGAAAAACATCGGGACGGCATACACCGTCCCGATTTAGACAATAGAAATTAGATGGCGGAAGGCATAAATGCCTTCCCGAGAGTGTCGATAAACTGTATTTCGCCTCCCTCTGACGAGGGTGCGGGTTGCCGGTGGCAACCGTTGGGCGAAGTCCAACAGCACCGACCGAAACGGCAGTTGAGAGGTGTCGCGGCTTTGCCGTGACGGAGGGAGAGAAAATGCCTTAATAAAGCCTTTTTCTGACTACCCCTCAGTCACCTACGGTGACAGCTCCCCTGACAAGGGGAGCCGAAATTGGCTTTTTCGACAACCTGCGGAAGGCATAAATGCCTTCCCTACGTTATGACATTAAATTAATCGGCGTAGGGAACGGAATTATCCGTTTTGCATTTAGTTTGTGCGAATTAACGGTTAAGCGCGCTCGAATCAAGCTTGTCAAAGCTTTTGAAAAATTCCTTTATGCCCTCAATGTCTTGTCTTATTCCGCCCTTTACGTTGCTTTCGAAATTCATGGGCATAACGGGGTCGTGAACGCTCAGTCGCAAAAGGAAGAAGCCGTTTTCGGTGGAGATTCTTATACCCTCGCGGTTGTCGTCGGCAATTTTGTAATCGGGGCGGGTTTTCGCGTACTCCTCAAGCACGCTTATAACCCTTTGTCCGTAAGCTTTGAAGTCGGGGTCTAATATATTAAAGCGCACCTCAAGCTCCTCGGCGGGCATTTTAAGCGGTTCGAGTATCTTTTTAATGTCCTTTCCCCGCGCTAATTCAATAACTATTTTGGTTACAAGATACGCGCCGTCGTCAAGGAAATAGTTTTCCCTTAACGCCGCGTGTCCCGAGGTTTCTATGGCGAGAGGGCAGTCAATGCCGCTTGCGCACAGCTCTTCAGCCTTGTTTATAACGTTTTTATAGCCCCTGCGGTAGCGGTAGTGAACGCCGCCTAAGTTGTTTTCGATATAATCCTTGAGCCCGTCGCTTGTGACCGAATCGGTGACGACGGTTATACCCTTTTTGCCGTCTGCCGCCATATACGCGGCAAGGGCTATTAGGCGGTTGCGGTTGATTTCCTTTCCGTCCGAGCCTACACCTGTCTCTTATACACATCTCCGAGC
>CAMCIX010000064.1 GCA_945875045.1 uncultured Clostridia bacterium
TCTACACACTGCATATCGTCGGCAGCGTCAGATGTGTATAAGAGACAGAGTGCGAGCAGTCCGGTCGTTAATCCGGAACCGATGGCTGCGCCGACTCCGTTCATTTTCTCCGCGAACCACGCCTTGCCGGTGCTTTCCCACCATTCGCTGAAGGGTTCCGCGATGATCTTGTTCCACGCGATTTTGACTTTTCCGAAAAGATCGGCGTTTTTGAATTCGTTACTTCCGAACACTTCGCTTACGCGCCTTCCGAAATTATCCACCCATTCGATGGCGCTGTCGATCCAGTCCTCAAGCGATGGCATGAAATTCTCCAGCCATGCGCCTGCTGCTTCTGCTCCGCCTTCGAGCAGTTTGGATACGGTCGGCATTTTGCTATTCAGCATCCTGAAGAGGCTTGTTACCCCTGGGGATAATTTGTCTCCTATCATTTCGCTGATGTCGCCGAAAGAGTTCTGCATCCTGGTGAGCTGTCCGGTCGGAGTGTTGCTCATGGCGAGCGCCATTCCTTCCCAGTTTTCCTGGATGATGCTCTCGATTACAGCTACCTTCTCCATGTCGGTGCCGGTTTCGAGTATCTTCTTCTGGGAGTCGGTTACCTCGAAGCCTTTCTTCGTCATTGCGTCGTAGGCTCCGGTGGTCATCTTCGCGAGGTTGGTTGTGTAGTCGATGATTTCCTCCGTGGAAAGCGCCACGCCTCCGGACATACCGGCCGCGTAGTCGATTACGGTGTCCATCATTCGGGTGATGGCTTCGGTGTCCTCGAAGTACGTCGCAAGCTCGGCGGCTGCGCCGGTCATTGCGTCGTCCGAGTACATTGTGGTTGCTTGAATTTGTGAGGCTTTATCCAGGATCGCCTGGATTCCGCTGTCGTCAATTCCCATGTTCTTTGCCGACACTTGCAACTGTGCCAGCATTCGGGAGGATTCGGCGGACGCCTCTAATGCATTCTTGATGGAAAGACCTGCAAGGACCGTTGAGACGGCTGTTGAAATGCCGAGCATATCGCCCAGGACGGATATCATCTTCTTGACGGGCGCCGTGACTTTATCGACGACGCTCATTGAGAAGCTCCACGCCCTGCCGGCGACGCCCCTGACGGTGGTTCCGATCTTACTCACGACGCTGGTCACTTTGTCGACCGCTTCGATGGCGACCTGCCACTTCATCTTGTTCATCTGATCGAGCCGTTTCTTGGTCTTTTCATTCTGCCTGTCGAATTTGTTCATCTTCTCCGTCGCCTTGCTGACGCCGGGGTCGGTGTTATCTTCGACGTGAATGGGTATTTCGATTCTGAACGCTTCAGCTGCCATTATGCTCCCCCCTTCCTACAAACTGAATTTCAGCGTTGAAAACGCAGAAGGGACTGGGGAGATTTACGGCATTAGCCAGAATTATCTTCGGCATTTGCTTGTTCTCTGGGAGATTCCCGCGTTTCCTCTGCTGTTTCATGGTTTGTGTTTCCTCCTTTCGCGTCTTTCTGAAACAGATATCCGACGATTTCTACGGTCTCTTTCAATGCGCCGAGCACCTTTGTCATCGCCTGGATGTCGCCAGGATGGATTTTCGATACAAAATCTTTCAACGCCACAAGGCGCTTTTGGATTTGCTCCTCTGGCGTCCCTTTTTCGGATTCCGCACGCGCGGCTGCGCGTTCTTTGCTCTCTTTTTCAAGTTTCATCCTGATTTGGCGCCGCTCTTCGTAGTTCCTGCGACTTTCTTCCCGCATCTCATCAATGCCGAGGTTTACATCTCTGAATCGAGGCATTTTTCCACCTCCTCTCTTAATTCGCTATTTATACATTTGCAAATGGTATCGTAAAGCGCAGGCGGCAGTTCTTCTGTTGACATAGTGAAGGCGTCTATGCCGAAAATAAGCACGCTCAACGCCTCGACCCCTTTGGAAATGTCCTTGAATACTGTCCTTTTGTTCGTGTGAAATTGTTCGGATATTTGAAAAGCTGTCAGCGTAGGATCGGAGAAATAAGAAAGCAAAAGGACAGCAAAGGCTCTCTTATCTGTTTCATCCACTGCTGACAGCTGGTATTGCTTCATCGCTTCGGCGAGTATTCTGTTTTCCTGGTCGCTTGTTTTTGCTGACTTGTATCGTCGCAGCATATCGTGTGTATCCTTCTTCCTGGCTTCGTTCAGGGCAAGGATACCGCAAGACTCAAAAAACACCCCCGGTGGCGAAACGTGATACTTTTCCACTTTGTTTCCCTCTCCGGTCATGTGATTCACCATCTTTCGCGTATTTACGAAATCGCCCAGGATATGACAACCTCGAACGCTGCCAGGACGGCTCCTGCAGTAAGATAGAAGCGCTGCTTTTCGGGTTTGCTCTGGTTAAGCGCAGCGAAAAAATACAAGACCATGAATATCATCAGGATGATCTGAAGTGCAATTTTCATTGTTTTTCCTCCTCTTCGGTGGGTGTTGTTTCTGCATCTGAAAACGATAGCTGCGACTGCGGTTCTTCCTTCAGGAGTTTTCTGGCGGTCTTCAGGCTGAAAAATATCGATTTCGCACGGTTTTCCTCCTGGCGAATAAAACGACGAAGCTCTTCTTTGTCCTTCGGTCGATAGTATCCGCCACCCTTCTGGGTGCTGGAAAGAATAACCTCGCCCGCGATCCGGAGCCTTCGGATATCCATGCGCAGTTTTCTCTTGTCTGAATATCCATTCAGCTGCATCAAGTCTCTTGTTTTTATGGCATTTTCACGCCCGGTGGGGATGCTGTTCTTAAGTTTGATAATTCCGGATCCGGAGCCTGCGGTGATTGCAGCCTGCATTATACCGCCTCCTTCGCGAGCTTATTGATTGCCTGGAAAATAGTGCTCTTCCTATCGTCAGGGAGCTCTTTTCGAAGCAAACGCGAAAAACAAGAGTCATTCATGCCGATTGCTTCAGCAACCATCCACAGTTTGACGCCTGCCTCGCTGGCGGCTTTACGGATATCTTCGTTTGCCTTCTTTATCATGAGTGTTCCTCCTTTTTCTTGTTGTTGTTGTTGACATTTTCCGAAATATCTGGTATAATGTCTACAACAATAATAACAAATTTTCGGCGTTTTATCAAGACAGTTTCAAAACAAATCGCGGACTGTCTACAAACGCATTTTCTGAAATTATAAACTGTCGGAGGTGAGCACGTGTCTTATTCATTGGTTATTGAAAGTGGCGGATTTTCCGTAAAAAACAACGAGAATATCACCGTGGATACGTTCGCGTTCGGTGAGGCTGTGACCTCTGTAAATCGTTTTGATCCTTCGATCCTGGAGGGCGTTTTTGCCGATGATTCGTCCGGCTCTACCGACAAGGTGTCGGCGCTGTTAATGGCTGCCGGATATGGTAGTGTGTTGTCGTTCTATCTCGCGCAGCAGGTTTTAAGGGAATATCGCTATTGTGTTGAGGATCCGGAGCGTGAAGGATCCCTGCAGGATGAGTTCGGAGAAGCTCTGGGTTATATCTCCTGCCGCGCCAGGGTTCTTTGTTGCTTGCTATCTGATTCCCTGGTGAAGTGCTCAAAGGAGCGCGGCGAAATCATCGAGCCGCTCCTCCGATCTGTGAAGTTGCCGTGTTCGTTTCTCTACGAAGAAGACGGCATAAAAATTGCATACTCCATTCCGGACTTGAACAGCCTTCTCATTCTTGACTGTTTGTATTGCCACCAGAACGGCATCCGCATGAACGAATGCGAGAATTGCGGTCGGTTCTTCATCCCTACCACTCGCTCTGATGAGAAGTACTGTCCGTATCGCGATGCCTCCGGTCGTGAATGCAGGAAAATCGGTTATGAAAACAAGCTGAAGACCTCTCCGCTCGATGCGCTTTATCGCAAAATCTACAAAACGCAAAACAGCCGGAAAAATCGAAACAGTCAGAACGTGAAGGATATCGAGAAACTTTTCAGGCGTTGGTCTGCCTACGCTGCCGATCTGAAGCGTCAATGTGAAAACGGAGAAATATCAACGGAGCAATTTGAAAAGCTCGCATCGGATCCTTCTTGGATGAAAACAAAAAAATCCCCCGGCAAAAAAGCCGAGGGTGCAGTATGAGGTTTAAGGTACCCCATTTAAGGTTTAAGGTATAAGGTTTAAGGTTTAAGGTTTAAGGTATAAGGCGAGGAAAGTACTGTGCAAGCACCGTGCTTGTACTGTGCTCTCTGTAATTTGTGAAAAATCTGGTACTTCGAGGTGAATGTCGAGGATGAAGTTTAATGTAAAATGCAATCAATGTCACAAAGGATATTCCGTGGAGATCCCTTCTGATCCTGGGGAGCATACTGTCAGCTGCCCTTATTGTTCCGCGCCGTACTCGGTGATGATCAGGCAAACGGTGAAGCAAAAGAAGGCGCCGGTCTCCGGTCCCGCTGCGGTCGCTCTGAAGGTGAAGCGCTGCGAGGTTGTCTCCGGTGTTGCCTGGCTTCTGATCGGCGTTGTGCAGCTGCTCATGGTCTATACTGCGGCCGCTGGCGTCTGGAATGTTATCAATGCCGTTGTGGCTCTTCGTAATTGTAAAAATATCACGCCCGGCAATCCGCACGTCGTTCCGTACTTCGAAGGTCGGAAGGTCTGGCTGATCGTCATGGCGGTCGTAAACCTGATTCTGGGTGGTGTCGTTGGTGTGCTGCTGGTTCTCTTCGACTGGCACGTCCGCGACTTCGTCCTGCGGAACCGTTCCGCGTTTGAATAATCTTGACCTCGAACGAAACATACATACTGTCGGAATAAGAAAAGCACCGTGCGAGAACGGTGCAATGGAAGGGGTGATATAGTGTCAGTCTATAAGGACGAATATGGCAGAAAAACATGGTATTGCAAAATCAGATATACTGACTGGACTGGTACCGTCAGACAACATAAAAGCGCGGGTTCCTGAAGAGGTCCGACGCGCTTCAATATGAGAGGGATTTTCTCGCCAAGCAAGCCGGCGGCTGTGATATGTCGTTCGGAAGCATGGTCGAGCTGTATATGACAGACTGCAAGTCTCGCCTGCGCCAGACCACCTACGAAGGTAAGGAAAACATCATCAACAACAAAATTCTACCGTTCTTCTCAAATCTGCAGCTTGACACTATTACGCCTGCGGTGATTCGCAAATGGCAGAATGAGCTGCTGGACGATCCTGCAGAGTATTCTCCGACCTACCTCAAAACGATAAATAATCAGCTGTCCGCCATCTTTAATTTTGCCGTGCGCTATTATGGGTTATCAAAAAATCCGGTTGCCATTGCAGGATCCATCGGAAAGAAGAACGCCTCCGCGATGCAATTCTGGACGCAGGAGGAATTCCAGCTGTTCATCGAGGCGGTTTCTGACAAGCCGGCGTCGGTGGCGATATTTAATACTTTGTTCTGGACTGGTATGCGGTCCGGGGAGCTGCTGGCTCTGACGCTGAATGATATCAATTTTGACACGAAAACCATATCCATCAGCAAGACTTATGCACGTTTGAATGGGGAGGATGTCATAAATCCGCCGAAAACGCCCAAGAGCAATCGGGAAATAACCGCCCCGGATTTCCTTCTTGAAATTCTGAAGGACTACGCCGATCGGCTCTTTGATTATGAACCGCACGAGCGCCTTTTTGAATGCACAAAAAGCCATCTAAACACGGAAATGGAACGCGGGTGCAAGAAGTCCGGCGTCAAAAAAATTCGTGTTCACGATATCCGCCACTCCCACGCGTCGCTTCTCATTGAGCTTGGGTTCACGCCTTTGCTGATTTCCGAGCGCCTGGGACACGAAAATATCGAGACCACGCTGCAGACATATTCACATTTGTACCCGGATAAGCACGGCGAGGTTTCCAGCCGTCTGAACACTCTATTTTCGCCGAAAAAAGGGCAAAATTCTGAATAATGTTCCCATTTTGTTCCCACAAGCAAAAAATAAACGCCGAAAACCCTTGATTTTACTGGGTTTCGGCGTTTTCTTTAATTATTCCCACTCAATAGTCGCGGGGGGTTTGGAGGTTATGTCGTAGACTATGCGGTTTACGCCCTTAACTTCGTTTACTATGCGGCGGGAGGCGGCGTCAAGGACGTCGTAGGGGATTCTCGCCCAGTCGGCGGTCATAAAGTCGCTGGTCATAACCGCTCTTAAAGCAACGGTGTAATCGTAGGTTCTGAAATCGCCCATTACTCCGACCGAGCGCATATTGGTAAGCACGGCAAAGTACTGTCCGATTTCGCGGTCAAGACCCGCGTTTGCGACTTCCTCGCGGAAAATCGCGTCCGCATCCTGTAAAATGGCAATTTTCTCCCTTGTGAGCTCTCCGATAATTCTTACTCCGAGTCCGGGTCCCGGGAAGGGCTGGCGGTACACCATATTTTCGGGCATACCGAGCTCAAGTCCCACCTTTCTTACCTCGTCCTTAAAGAGGTCGCGGAGCGGCTCGATAATCTCGTCAAATTCAACGTGGTCGGGAAGTCCGCCGACGTTGTGGTGGCTCTTAATAAGCGCGGCGTCGCCCACGCCCGACTCAATGCAGTCGGGGTAAATCGTACCCTGAACAAGGTAATCAACCTTTCCGATTTTCTTAGCTTCAGCCTCGAAAACGCGGATAAACTCCCTGCCTATAATCTTGCGCTTCTGTTCAGGCTCGCTTATACCGCGAAGCTGACCCAAAAACTGCTCGGACGCATCGATTGAGATAAGATTAATATTATAAGTTCCCTTAAACAGGTCGTTTACCTGCTTAGCCTCGTCCTTGCGGAGGAGTCCGTGGTCAACGAAAATGCAGGTGAGGTTCTCCCCCACCGCCTTGTGCAGAAGCAGCGCGGCAACCGAGCTGTCAACGCCGCCCGAAAGGGCGCAAAGCACCTTTTTATCGCCGATTTTATTCTTCAAATTCTCAATAGTTCGGGTTGTAAAGGAGGACATAGTCCACTCGCCCTTACATTCGCAGACGTTGTAAAGGAAGTTCCTTATCATCTGTGAGCCGAGCGGGGTGTGCATAACCTCGGGGTGAAACTGCACGGCATAGAGCCTGTCCGCCGCGTTTTCCATAGCGGCGACGGGGCATACATCGGTCTTTCCGATAATTTTAAAGCCGACGGGAATCTGCTTAATATAATCGGTGTGGCTCATCCAGCATACGGTTTTAGCGGGAATATCGGCAAAAAGCTTGCTCTTGCTGTCCACCTTAACCTCGACCTTGCCGTATTCGCTGGCACCTGCCTCAACAACGCCGCCCAGCATATGCGACATAAGCTGTGCGCCGTAGCAAATGCCTAAAATCGGTATTCCCAGCTCAAATAGCTTTTTTGAGTAAAGCACGGCGTTTTCGCCGTAAACGCTTTTGGGACCTCCCGTTAAAATTATTCCCTTGTAGCCCGCCGCCGCGATTTCCTCAATAGGAGCGGTATAGGGGCGTATTTCGGAATAAACGTTGTTTTCTCTTACTCTTCTGGCGATAAGCTGATTGTACTGACCGCCGAAATCAAGGACTAAAACCTTTTCCATAATAATCACCATTTCTTTCTAAGACACAAAATGCGATAAAAATCACTGAAATGGTGATTATTATATCGCATCTGTTTCGGTTGCCTTTGGTAACAAAGGCGAGAAACAGGCGTCTTTATTATTTTTAGCGTGATTTTTCACGCTAACCTCCGCTGAAAAACTTTATATACATAACAATTATAACTCAAACCGTCCGTTTTGTCTATCTAAAAAAGGCGGTTTTTTAAAAATATTTTATTTAGACCGATTATTCCGCTTTGCTTTAGCCTTGACAAGGGTGTATAATGATAAAGGTGATTACCTTGGAAAACAGATATAAATTATTATT
>CAMCIX010000065.1 GCA_945875045.1 uncultured Clostridia bacterium
AACAGAGAGAGTATCAATCCAGCTTGCGAATGCGTTAAAGCAAGACGGTACATACGATATTTGCTTTGTAAGCCTTACCGAACAGTCGGAAAACTCGTTTTACCCCCTTGACCCCGAGATAGAAAGGTATCATTTAGGTGAAAAATGGATTAACCCGGGACCCGGATACCTACCGTTAATCGGAAAGCTCAGAAGGCTTATTAAAGAGAAAAAAATAGATATTATTATAGATATTGATATTGTGCTTGATGTTCTTTCTATACCGGCAACAAGAGGACTTAATACTAAGGTGGTTTCTTGGGAGCATTTTACGGCAGATTTTGAATTATCTGTTTTGTACCGTAGAATGATTTTGAAGTATTCCGTAAAAAGGTCGGATTATGTTGTTGTACTGACGGACGGCGATTTGGAGGAGTATAATAACAGACTGGGAAGAAAAAATGCAATTTCTCGAATATATAATCCCGTAACCTTCGATTTAAAAAAAGAGCCTTTGACCGAAAGGAAGAATATAATTCTTACGGTCGGTCGACTGGTTCCCGAAAAGGGAACGGAATATGTTGCAAAAATAGCTCTCGATGTATTAAATAAATATCCGGAATGGCAATGGGTTATTCTCGGCGACGGTATAGAGCGTGATAATCTTGAGAATTTTATTACGGAAAATAATCTTGGGGGCAGACTTATTCTCAAAGGGAGCGTTAAGAATGTGGACTATTATTTGCGGCAGGCGAGTATTTTTGTACTAACCTCTAAGCTTGAGGGGCTGGGCTTAAGTATTTTGGAAGCAAGAGAAATGAAGGTGCCCTGCGTTGCCTTTGATGTAAAAATGGGACCTCGTGAATTAATACATAATGACATAGACGGTTATCTTGCAAGTTCGTTTGACTGTGATGAAATGGCAAGAAAAATCGAAAAGCTAATTAACGACCCTGAATTAAGAGAGCGTTTTGCGGAAAATGCGTTTTTGTGTATGGATGAATTTCGCATAGATAAAATTGTAGGGCAATGGAAAAAAGTTTTAAAGCTATTATGACGAATAAGGGAAGAAAGTATGGCTGAGATAAGCATTATCGTGCCTGTTTATCAGGTGGAAAAATACATAAGACAATGTATAGAAAGTATATTAGCCCAAACCTTTACGGATTTTGAGCTGATACTTGTGGACGACGGCTCTAAGGATAATTCGGGTAAAATCTGCGACGAATACGCCGAAAAGGATAAGCGTATAAGGGTGATTCACAAGGAAAACGACGGTCTTTCTGACGCGCGAAATAAAGGGCTTGATAATGCTTCGGGCAATTACTTTATGTTTGTTGACGGCGATGATTATATCGCCCCAAATATGGCGGAATGTTTGTATAAAAAAATTTCCGAAGCGAAAGTGGATATTGCCGCCTGTAATTACCGTTATATTTTTGAGGACGGTAAAAAGGACTTCTCCACCGAAAATAAAGCCGAGATTATAAACGCAAACGAGATATTTTACAACCGAAAAAACGAGCGCAATTACGGCTTTTGGACGGTCGCGTGGAACAAGTTGTATAAAGCCGAGACCTTTAAAAAGGTGAGATTTCGATTCGGAAAATACCACGAGGACGAGTTCTGGGCTAATGATATTTATCAGATGGATATTAAGGCGGTCACGGTCTCGGAAAGCCTTTATTATTACCGTCAGCGCGGTAACAGTATTATGGGTAATAAGAATATTCGGAAATGCTTTGATATTATTGAGGCCTTTGAGGAAAGAATAAATGTTTATTTGAAGGAAGAAAAATATTCAGACCAAGCGTACAAGGTTTTAATTTATTCGCTGGAGTATTTGAACGAAAGCAAAAAGCTGATAAAAAATGAAGAAGATAAAGAACAGTTTATTGATAAGAAACGGAAAATTAAGAATATAATTAAAAAGCTTAAAAAAAGAAAACTGTCTAAAATACAAAAAGTATCTCTTGTGATTATAGGAATAAATCCGTCTCTTGTGTTTTCCGTAGGAATTAAATTCCGCGGACTTTTGGAAAGCTTTTTGTAAAACGGAGAAGGGGAAAGCAGAATGTATAATATCGGGATTATAATGGGTGGAGTTATGCCTGTTCCGGCGGTGTGCGGCGGAGCAATCGAAACGCTGATTACAAGCGTGGTAAAAAGGTATTCAAAGGAAGACGGTCTTAAATTGACGGTCTTTTCCGTCTATCATAAAGAGGCTGTAAAAGCTGCTGAAAAATATCCCGAGGTTAGATTTGTATGGACTCACACGAACACATTTTGGAATTTGGCAAAGCATGCGGTATTTATGGCTGTGAGGGCTTTAAGCGGCAGGACAATCAGAACTCTGCAAAGACATTATAGCGAAATTGCGCCCGTTATAACAAATGAAAAATTCGACCTGCTTATTGTCGAGGGGGGAGACGAGCAGGCGGTTATCGATATAGCAAAGGGCTATAAGCGAGAACAGTTGGTTTTCCACGCCCATATTCACTTTATTCCGAGTGAAAAAACCGCCGACGGCTTCGGTCATATGATAGGTGTAAGCGATTTTGTGACAAGGGAGTACCAAAAGGCGTGTAAAACCCCTGTTAAGGCGTATACTCTTAAAAATGCGATTGATAGGGACAAATTCAATAAAGAGGTCACCGAGGACGAAAGAAAAGAAATAAGAAAGAAATTAGGACTTGCCGAAGAGGATTTTGTTATTTTTTTTGTCGGAAGAATTATGCAAATCAAGGGCGTGCGAGAGCTTATAGAAGCGGTTATCGGTTTAAAGGATAAACACATAAAGCTTATGATAATCGGGAGTGCGAATTTTGGAAAAACAGCGTTTTCACCGTATGCGATAAAGGTAAAGAATTTAGCCGAGGAAAACAGCGACCGTATTATTTTTACGGGATATGTAGATAACAGTCAGGTTTACAAATATGCGGCGGCTGCTGATGTGCAATGTGTTCCCACCTTGGTTGAGGAAGCGGCGGGGCTGGTTATCCTTGAAGCGATGACCGAGGGACTGCCCCTTATAGTGACAAAATCAGGCGGAGTAACCGAGTATATTGACGATACCACCGCCTTAATTATTGAAAGAGAAGGCATTGCAGAAAATCTCAAAAATGCAATCTGCTATTTAAAAGATAATCCCGAATTAAGAAATCAAATGTCTAAAAACGCTAAGATACAAAGCAAAAAATACGGTGAGGAAACCTATTATAAGAATTTCGTTAAAACGGTTTATGAAATAATCGAAGAAAATAAAATCGGAGGACAGCAGTAATATGACCGAAAATAAGCCACTTGTAAGTATCATTATGCCGATCTACAATGCTGAAAGGTATTTAAAAGAAGCAATAGAATCGGTCTTGAATCAGAACTACACAAATTTTGAATTGCTTTTAATAAATGATAGGTCTACCGACAACAGCAAGGATATATGCGAAAAATATGCAGAAAAGTATAATAAAATTGTATTGCTCGAAAATAATACGGAAAATCACGGACCGGGACCTACAAGAAATATCGGGTTAGACAATGCAACCGGTGATTTTATATATTTTATGGACGCGGACGATTGGATTGATGAAAGCCTTTTGCAATGCGCTGTCCGCCGTATTATGGAAACAAATGCGGATATTGTGCAATTCGGAGCAGTTTATGAGCGTAATGACGGAAATAACTCCGAAATATATTTACGGAGAGGTAAGGATTTACTTACAAAAGATGATATAAAAAAAGATTTTTTTGATTTTTGGAATAAAAATAGAAATTCTCTTTGGATTTATTTTTTCAGAAGAGAAACAGTAAAAACAATAAGATATGAAAATATAATAATCGGCGAAGATATTTGCTATATAATGGACGCCCTATGTAATGCAGAAATAATAGCGTACATATCAAAAGCATTATATCATTACCGTTTTGTGGAAGGCTCTACAAGTCATCGTTGGACCCCAAATACGATAGAGTGCCGAGAGGTTATTTGGAATCACCAAAGAAATTTTTTAGAATCATTTAAGAGTCATATTTATAAATCGGCATATGCCGAGGTGGCATATGACAATTATATATGGGCAATTTATCAATTAAGTTCAAATTTATGTCCGTTTTCTTATAAAGAAAAAAAACAACGCTTATCAGAGTTAAACGAAAAAATGGAATTTAATAAATACCGAGGTATATATCGCTTAAAACAGCAGCACGGTATTGATAAGGTGAAATATATGTTTGTTAAATACCGGTTAGAAAAAATATTATTATTGTTCGGACCTCTATTTTTAAGAACGGTCAGAGGTGAGTGATTTGGCAAACGAAGGAATTAACGAAAATAATAAGGTCGGTATTGTTACTTTATATCACGCCAACTATAATTTCGGCGGTTTATTACAGGCTTATGCTTTGCCGAAAGTGTTAAAAGAACATTTCGGGGTAGAAGCCGAACAAATAGATTATGTACCTACTGTTCAAAGTGCAAAAGAAGAGCAGGATAATAAAAAAGGTATAGTGAAGTGTTTTTATCAAATAATATATAACTTCGGAATTTTTTTCTTTGATAAGGTTAATAAAAGTAATTTAAAATACAGAAAGCAAGTATTTGATAGTTTTATTAATGAGATTCCTCACGGTGAAACGCCTTATGATTATTATACAATCAACGAAAGTATAAGTAGGTACGGAGTGTTTGTTTGCGGCGGCGACCAAATTTGGAACGACTGTAAGGAAGATCAAAATATTGAGGTGTATACATTACAGTTCGTTCCTTCGGGATATAAAAAAATAGCATATGCTCCAAGTATGGCTGTTTTAGAAGCAAGTTCAAGCTTTAAAAAGGTAATGAGCAATGGATTAAACGCTTTAGACGCAGTTTCCGTTCGCGAAAAAAAATCATTGTCAGTACTACAGCAGCTCACAGATAAAAATATAGAAGTGGTAGTAGATCCTGTTTTATTGATGACAGCAGACGAATGGACACGCTCAGCAAGGGAAATAAAAAACAAAGGTAAATATATCTTGTGTTATTTGTTAGGGGATAGTACACAGCAGCGCGAAGCAGTAAAAAAAGCTGCAAAGCGACTTCGTTTGCCTTTTCTTACATTTCCGCATATCCTTGTAAATGTGGTTCGCAAATGCGACCTGTTTTTTGGGAATATACACGATTATACATCGGGACCGCGTGAGTTTATCGGTCTTATAAAAAATGCGGAGATGGTAATTACCGATTCCTTTCACGCTTGCGTTTTTTCAATGATTTTCAAGACGCCGTTTGCGGTTTTTGAACGCAATAAAATCGGTGAAAAGGGAAATATGAACAGCAGAATTTATGATTTTCTTGAAGAATATCATTTGGAAAATCAGTTGGTTACCGAAAAGGAATTAACGGAAATGAAAGAAATTCCGAAAATTGATTTTACTTATGCGCACGAGCATTGGAAGAAACGCAGGGAAGAATCCCTCCATTATTTGGAGAATGCATTAAAGGATAACCGATATGGAAGAGAATAGAACCAATAATGTAAAAAAGAATGTATTTTACAGTTATACAACTACACTTACTACATCAATTATTTCGATCGTATGCAGGACTGTTTTTGTATATACTTTAGGTGCTGATTATTTAGGCGTTTCGGGATTATTTTCAAATGTATTAGGTCTGCTTTCGTTTTCTGAGTTAGGTATTGGAACTGCAATAAATTTTTCCTTGTATAAGCCTATTGCTGAAAATGATGAAGAAAAAATTAAATCATTGCTTCATTTATATAAAACGGCTTATAGGATCATTGCAGTTATTGTTGCGATTACCGGACTTCTTATTTTTCCTTTCTTAAAATATATTGTGAACACGGATATTCCGATGTCCGAAATAAATATTTTTTATTTCATTTTCTTATTTAATACGGTTTCGTCATACTTTGTGACCTATAAAACAGCTTATGTTTCCGCCTTACAGAAGGAATATATAGTTACAAATACAACCGCTATTGGTACGGTAGTTACGAATATATGTCAAATTATATTATTATTTCTTGGCGGAAACTACCTTATTTTTTTGCTGACTGCTTCAATCATAGGTTTACTGCAAAAAACAATTGCCGTAGTGTATTTGAATAAAAAATATCCTATATTGACAGAAAAACAGTCCTTGCCGCTTGACACTCAAACTAAAAGCGGAATATGGAGAAATGTAAAAGCTTTAATTATACATAAAGTCGGTGAAGTGGCGGTTCATCAGACGGATAATATTATCATCTCGTCATTTGTCAGTACTGCCGCAGTAGGAATCATTTCAAATTACACTATATTGAACACATTTGTCTCTTGCTTTACTAATGGCTTTTTTAACAGCTTTACAGCGGGTTTCGGAAATATGATTGCAAAGGAATCCAAGGATAAACAAAGGCATATATTTGAAGTATATGACTTATTAGGATTTTGGATGTTCGGCTTTGTAATGATCGCTTTTATTACATTATCACAACCTTTTATTACATTATGGTTGGGTAAAAAACTGTTGGTTGATGATTTTACAATGGTTTTGTATTTTTTTTCATTATATTTGCAGGGTATGACTATAATTCCATATAATTTTAAAGTTGCTGCGGGAAGATTTAACGAAGATAAGTGGGTTGCCTTTACTCAGGCGCTCACAAATTTGGTTGCGAGTATAATTGCGGTGAAACTCATAGGACTGCCTGGAGTATATGTCGGAACGATTATACAGAGAATGATTGTTGTAGCTGTAAGACCGCACATAGTTTTTAAATATGTATTGGAGAAGCGTTCTATTGAATATTATGTGCGTTTCGTAATGAGAACTTTATTGGCTTTAGCGTTATGCTTAGTGCTATGGGAAATTAAAAAACTGATATTAGTAGAAGTAACTTTACTAAGATTTTTAGTTATGTGTGTATTAACATTCTTAATACCAAACATAGCTTTCTTAACCTTGTTTGTAAGGTCTGAATCATTTAAAGATATTTTAGCACGACTAAAAAGGAGATGATAGTGAATGAATTGCAAAAAGGATTTAGTATCAATAATTTCGCCTTGTTACAACGGCGAAAAATATTTGCCTGCATTTTTGGATTCTGTACTGTCGCAAACTTATCCGAGTATTGAACTAATAGTTGTCAATGATGCGTCTGAAGATAAAACGCAGGAAATACTCGAAAAATATGTTGATGAATTTAAAAAAAGAGATTATTCATTAATTGTTATCAATCAGAAAGAAAACAAAGGACAAGCAGCCGCAATTAACGCGGGATTAAAACTAATCAGTGGAAGTTTTATGACTTGGATGGATTCGGATGACATTTTTTATCCTGATGCTATAGAAAAGAAGGTTAAGTTTTTAAAAGAAAACAGGAATATTGATTTTGTTTTAAATTATGGAGAAGTTGTGAGTGAAAGCGATATTAATACGCGATTAGGATTAATACAAAGAATAAAGCCGTCAAAAAACGATTGCTTATTTAAAGATCTATTAGATGAGAACAATGTTGTCTTTTGCCCGGGTTCAATATGCGTTAGGACAGAAGCGTTAAAAACTGTTTTGCCTGATATGGAAATATACGAAAGCAGAGAAGGACAAAACTGGCAATTAATGTTACCGTTATCTTACTCGTGCAAGTACGGTTATCTCAACGAAGTCTTGTTTAAATATGTCATTCATCCGGACAGCCATTCTAATAGAGAAAGAACCTATGCGGAGCTATTGACAAGACGGGATAACTTTCATATATTGCAG
>CAMCIX010000066.1 GCA_945875045.1 uncultured Clostridia bacterium
GATGTAGAGAGGTCTCGTGGGCTCGGAGATGTGTATAAGAGACAGGTTTCAAGATTACAGCGCGTTGTGGGAGCTAAAACCTCTATGCCTGTTTTGGAGGGAATTTTAATTTCTGCCGAGCAGGGAAAGGTTACCCTTATTTCCTATAACCTTGAAATGGGAATGAAAAAGGAAATTTACGCAAAGTGCGACGAGGCGGGCGACGTTGTTATAAACGCAAGGCTGCTTTCGGATATTTTAAGAAGAATGAACGGACCGCAGGTTGAATTTTCCTGTGATAACCGTCTTAACTGCCACATAAAGTGCGGCGAAGCCACCTTTGATATTATGGGAATGGCGGCGGAGGATTTTCCCGAAATGCCGACGGTGGGAAATGCCGGCACCGTTATAGTAGACGGCAATGTGCTTTCGGAAATGGTAAGGGGAACCTTTTTTGCAACAGCCCAGAACGAGGGCGCAAAGCCCGTGCTTACGGGAATTAACGTTTCTGTTGAGGACGGAGTTATCCAATTTGTAGCAATCGACGGCTACCGCCTTGCAATAAGAAAACACAAGGTTGACATTTCGGACGATTTTTCCTTTATTATATCGGGAAAGGCTATCGGCGAGGCGGTAAAGCTTATCGACGAGGAAACCGAAAAGGTAGAAATAAACGTAGGAGAAAGGCTTATAAGCTTTAGCATTAACGGGTACGAATTTATTTCCCGTCTTTTTGAGGGTGAGTTTGTTAACTACCAAAAGACCATTCCCTTAGAACATAAACAAAGGGTGGTTGTAAACACAAGGGAGCTTATAAACACTATAGAGCGCGTATCGCTTTTGATAAGCGAATCCTTTTCTACCCCCGTGCGATGTTATTTTAACGAGCTTAATGTGGTTTTCACCTGCGCTACCTCTATGGGTAGGGCGACCGAAACCTTTAACACAAGGGTTGAGGGAGACAGCTTTGAAATAGGTCTTAACAGCCGATATCTCTTAGAAGCGTTAAAGGCGGCGGAGACCGAGCAGGTTCAGATTCTGTTTAACGGACCTAATGCGGGCGTGCTTATAGAGCCTTTAGAGGGCGAGGATTTCAAATATATGATAATGCCTATGAGGTTGAGATAATGAATTATAAAAAGCTTTCTATAAAGGAAGATTTTATCCGTCTTGACAGCGCGATGAAATTAGCGGGACTTGCTTCAACCGGAGGACACGCTAAAAACGTTATCCAAAACGGAGAGGTTAAGGTAAACGGCGAAATCTGTCTTGCCAGAGGAAAAAAGCTTAAAAGCGGCGACAGGGCGGAATTTGACGGCGCGGGATTTGAAATAGAATGAAAATTTCAAGCTTTTCCTGCCGCAATTTCAGGAATATACCCGAAATTGAAATTGACTCCTTTGAAGAAATGAACGTAATCTGCGGCGAAAACGCCCAGGGAAAAACCAATCTAATAGAAGGAATTTGGCTTTTTACCGGAATGAAAAGCTTTAGGGGAGCTAAGGATTCGGCGTTTGTGCGGTTCGGCTGTGAAAAGGCGGAGCTTAGTATTAATTTTTTCGCAGAGGGTATTGAAAACGAGGCGCAGATTGAGATAAGGGAGCACAGAGCGGCGGTTTTTAATAATAATAAGCTTAAATCCCCCTCTCTTATGGCGGGTAGGTTTAACGCGGCGGTTTTTTCGCCTAACGATTTGGGTCTTGTAAGGGACGGTCCCGCGGTAAGAAGAAGATTTCTTGATATTGCGATAGGTCAGCTCTACCCCTCATACATTTCCACCCTTAAGGGCTATCTTCGTGCGGTAAGCCAGCGAAACAGCGTTATTAAGGATATAAAATATAATTCCTCCCTTTCGGATATGCTTGATATTTTTGAGGAGGAAATTGCTTTAAACGGCGCAAAAATTACCGAGATAAGGAAAAAATATATAAAAAGACTTAACGAATTTCTGCCAATTGTTTACGGTGGGCTTTCTTCGGGAAGGGAAGCACTTGAAACCGAATATATCTCGGCAACCGAGGGGGAGGAGCTTAAAAAAGCGCTTTTTAAATCACGAAAAAACGATATGTTTTCGGGTACAACCTCGGTAGGTCCGCACAGGGATGATCTTGAATTTAAAATAAACGGTATTTCCGCAAGGAGCTACGGCTCGCAGGGGCAAAAGCGGAGCGTTGCGCTGGCGGTAAAGCTTGCGGAGGCGGAGGTTATAAATAAAATTTCGGGCGAATATCCCGTTTTTCTCTTAGACGACGTTATGAGCGAGCTTGACCCCGAGCGACAGAACTACATTTTAAACCATATAAAGGGAATACAGTCCTTTATAACCTGCTGTGACCCCTCAAACGTGGCGCGGCTTAAAAGCGGTAGGATAATAGAAATAAAGAACGGACGGATTGCTTGATGTATATACATTTAGGACAGGGCACGGTGGTTAAAACAAGCGAGCTTGTGGGGATTTTTGACCTTGACAGCACTACCGTCTCAAAGCACACCCGCAAATTTTTAAATAAGGCGGAAAAAACGGGCGAGGTAATAACCGTCTCCTACGAGCTGCCGAAATCATTTGCGGTCTGCCAAAAAAAGGGTGAAAAGCAAAAGGTTTATATTTCGCAGTTAGCGTCCTCCACTCTTTTTAAAAGGTCAAATTTTTTGGGAGAAAAATAAACTTTAAACGCGAGAGAATATTTTTAAATTTAATGCGCCTTAATTACGCGTCTGCGTGTCGGGGCACTCGACGAAAGGAATGTTGGTAAATGAATAAGGAAACAGCGGCGGCTGTTACGGAAAGCTATGATGAAAATTCCATACAGGTTTTAGAGGGACTTGAAGCCGTAAGAAAGAGACCGGGTATGTATATCGGCTCTACCGGCGAGCGGGGATTACATCACTTGGTTTACGAAATAGTAGACAACTCGATTGACGAGGCGCTGGCAGGTCATTGCGATAAAATTTTGGTTGAAATTCTTGATGACGGTGTTATAAGGGTTACCGATAACGGACGTGGAATCCCTGTGGGTATTCACCCGCAAAAGGGTATACCTACAGTAAGCGTGGTATTCACAATTCTTCACGCGGGCGGTAAGTTCGGCGGCAGCGGCTATAAGGTTTCGGGCGGTCTTCACGGCGTGGGAGCCTCGGTTGTAAACGCCCTTTCGGAATGGCTTGAGGTTGAGATTAGCGACGGCAGTCACGTATATTTCCAGAGATACGAAAAGGGTAATATTAAGAACGATCTTAAGATTATCGGCGATACCGATAAAACAGGAACAAAGGTTACCTTTAAGCCCGACCCGACAATTTTTACCGACACAACCCGTTACGATTTCGATATTCTTTTAAACCGGCTTCGCGAGCAGGCGTTTCTTAACGCGGGTATTCGCATTGTGCTTATAGATAAGCGCTCCGACGCCGATATTCCCGAAAGAGAAGAGGATCTCTGCTTTGAGGGCGGTATCAAATCCTATGTAGAATATCTGCTTGAAAAGAGCAAAAAGGATCGTCTTAACGAAAACGTCATCTACTTAAACGGCACGTCGGGCGACTCTATGGCGGAAATCGCGCTTTTGTGGAGTACGGGGTACGACACAAAAATTATGTCCTTTGCAAACACCATTCACACGGTGGACGGCGGTACCCACGAAAGCGCCTTCAAGACAAGTCTTGCCAGGGTTATAAATAAATATGCGCGAACCTTTAAAATTTTAAAGGATAACGATAATAACCTAAAAAGCGAGGATATTAACGAGGGTCTTGTGGCAGTTGTAAGCGTTAAGCTTACCGACGCGCAGTTTGAATCCCAAACCAAGGCAAAGCTCGGAAATACCTCGATAGGAACCCTTGTTAATAATATAGTAGCCGAAAAGATGATGAATTATCTTGAGGATCACCCGACAGAGGCGAAGATAATTCTTGACAAGTCGATAGCCTCCTCTAATGCCAGAGAGGCGGCGCAAAAGGCGAGAGAATTACAGCGTAATAAATCGGGAATAGGCGGAAAAACCCGAATGCCCGAAAAGCTGACCGACTGTATCTCGGACGACCCGACCAAGACTGAAATATTCATAGTAGAGGGAGACTCCGCGGGCGGCTCGGCGGTTGAGGGCAGAAACAGCACCTATCAGGCAATACTCCCGCTTTGGGGTAAAATGTTAAACGTCGAAAAGGCAAGGGTTGACAAGGTTTACGGCAATGATAAGCTGACCCCCGTAATAGTTGCGTTAGGCACGGGAATTGCCGAGAATTTCGATATAAACAAGCTCCGTTACGACAAGGTTGTTATTATGGCGGATGCCGACGTAGACGGCTCCCATATCAGAACGCTTTTATTAACATTTTTCTTCCGCTATATGCCCCAGCTTATCGAGACGGGTCACGTTTATTTAGCCCAGCCCCCGCTTTACAGGGTGGCAAAGGGCAAGAGATATTTTGACGCCTTTACCGACGAGGAAAAGGACAGATATGTTGCGGAATTGGGCGGCGAGCCTGATGTTCAGCGGTATAAGGGTCTCGGTGAAATGAACCCCGAACAGCTTTGGGAAACCACCCTTGACCCCGAGCACAGGACAATGCTAAAGGTTAGTATGTCGGACGCCGAGCTTGCCGACCAAACCTTTACCATGCTGATGGGTGAAGAGGTCGAGCCGAGACGTAAATTTATCGAAGAAAACGCGGTATTCGCGACAGATTTGGATATTTAAGGGAGAATAAAAAATGGCTAAACAGGAAAACGTATACTGGCCGAGCGACGAGGAGACTAAAATTGTCCCCGTAGAAATCGTTGACGAAATTAAAAACAGTATGCTCCAGTATTCTATGTCGGTGCTTGTTGGGCGCGCTATTCCCGATGTAAGGGACGGCTTAAAGCCGGTTCACAGAAGAATACTTTATACAATGTATAAAAACGGACTTACCCCCGACAAGGCGTACCGCAAGTGCGCGGACACCGTAGGTTCGGTGCTCGGTTCTTATCACCCCCACGGCGACGCCAGCGTTTACGACGCTATGGTGCGTATGGCGCAGGATTTTTCACTCCGCTATCCCCTTATAGACGGTCACGGAAACTTCGGTAATATAGACGGCTATCCCGCCGCGGCATACAGGTATACCGAGTCGCGAATGAACCGGCTTTCCCTCCATATGCTTGACGATATTGAAAAGGAAACCGTTGATATGGTTCCTAACTACGATAACCGTTTGACCGAGCCCGAGGTACTGCCGGTTCGCTTTCCGCAGCTCTTAGTAAACGGTTCTTCGGGTATCGCCGTAGGTATGGCTACCGAAATCCCGCCCCACAATTTAGGCGAGGTTATAGACGGTATGTGCTGTCTAATTGATAATCCCGACGCCGATTTGCAGGAGATATGCCAGTATATAAAGGGACCCGACTTCCCGACAGGCGGCACTATTATGGGACGTTCGGGAATAAGAGCCGCATATGCCACGGGCAGGGGTAAAATTACTCTGCGCGGCAAGGCGGATATTGAGGAAACCAAAAACGGCAAATTTCGCATCGTTATTACCGAAATTCCCTATAAGGTAAGGAAAAAGGATCTTGTTAAGAGCATTTACGACCTTGCCGCGGACAAGCGGATCGAGGGGATTGACGACGTTGTAGACTACTCCTCAAAGCGTGACGGCGGTATAAGGATAATAGTTGACCTTAAGAAGGACGCTAATCCACAGGTTGTGCTTAATAAGCTTTATAAAAATACCGCGCTTCAGACCACTATCGGTACTATTCTGCTTGCTATCGTTAACGGCAAGCCCCAGGTTTTGACCCTTAAAGAAATGCTCCAAAACAGCATTGACTTCCAGTGCGATATTATCCGCCGCCGCACCTTGTTTGATAAGCGCAAGGCGGAGGAACGCGCCCACATTTTAGAGGGCTTAAAAATCGCGCTTGACTTTATCGACGAGGTAATTAAAATTATCCGCGCCAGCAAGACAATACCCGAAAGTAAGGCGGCGTTGAGCGAGAGATTTGGGCTTGACGATATTCAGACAACCGCAATTGTTCAGATGCAGTTAGGTAAGCTGTCGGGTCTCGAAAAGCAGAAAATTCTTGACGAATTGCAGGAAAAGCTTGATTTTATCAAGGAATGTGAGGAGATTTTAGCAAGTCACGCCCGTATTCTCGATATAATTAAGACAGAGGCGTTAAACCTCCGCGACAAGTTCTCCGACGACCGCCGCACCGAGATTACAGACGTTGCGGGAGAGGTTGATATTGAAGACCTTATTCCCAAGGAGCAGTGCGTGCTTACCAAGACCTATAACGGCTTTATTAAGAGGCTCCCCGCCGACACCTACAATGTTCAGCATCGCGGCGGCAGGGGTATTACGGGTATGACCACAAGAGAGGACGACGCGGTTGAGAATATGTTTGTATGCTCGTCCCACGATTATATTATGCTGTTCTCTAACCTCGGCAGAATGTACCGCATTAAGGCATACGAAATTCCCGAGGGCAGCCGTACCGCAAAGGGTATGAATATTATTAATATTCTGCCCCTTATGCCTGACGAAAAGATAACCATAATTCTCCCCGCCTCCGAGCTTGATGAAGAACACTTCATCACAATGGTAACCAAGAAGGGTATTATTAAGCGTACACGGCTTTCGGAGTTCCGCAACACCAGAAGAAGCGGAATTATCGCGATTTCGATTGACGAGGACGACGAGCTGACCTTTGTTAAGATGACAAACGGCAGCGATAATCTGCTTATAGCCACCAAAAAGGGTATGGCGATTCAGTTTAACGAAAACGGAGTCCGCGCAATGGGTCGCGGAGCAAGAGGCGTTAAGGCTATCACTATGCGGGGCGACGACGAGGTTGTGGCAATGGAGGTAACCGACGAGAACACACGGCTCTTAACCATTACCGAAACAGGCTACGGCAGAGTAAGCCCGATAAGCGACTACCGCCTGCAGTCCCGCGGAGGTAAGGGTCTTATGAACTACCGTGTTGACAAATACGGCGACGTTGCGGCGGTGCTTGAAATCACAGACGAAGACGATATTATTATGATAGCCTCCAACGGTATTTTAATCCGAATTTACAGCGGCGATATTTCCACCTTTGCCCGTCCTGCCAAGGGCGTTCGCGTAATGCGCGTGGGCGAGGGCGAAAAGGTGCTTTCGGTTGCGGTGACCGAGCATAACGGTGAGGAACCGACCGAGAAGCCCGACGCTCCCGAGGCGGACGCGGGAGTAGCCGAGGACAATTCACCCGAGGAAGAGTTAGAAACCGAAAACACAGAGGAATAATATTAAGGGGATAAGGGAGAAAGCTCAAGAAAGCAGGTGAAAGGCTTAGTCCTATAATATGGAAAACAGCAATTTTAATACCGAAACACCCGAAAAAGAGTCTGTAGGCTATGAGGAGCCGGGGGTAATAAACGCTCCTCAGCCGAGGTATGTTACCTATATACCCTACGGCTTCACTCCTAAAACCTTTGAGGAAAAAAAAGGCATAAAAAAAGCTGCTCTTTTATCGGGTCTGTCCTTAATTGCAATAATGGCTATTGCGGATTTTTGGGTAATAATTTATTACCTTGTAATGTCATTTTTCGGTTTTACTCCCGAGAGGGCGCAGACAATAATTACCGAACCCGCGGTTTTGCAGGTCGCGCAGATTTTTCTCTCTACCTTTATGTTTACCGTGCCTTTCATTCTAATTTTCAAGGTAGACAGGCGGCATATCAGCGATTTAGTACCCCTTAAAAAACCGACGGGAAGCAAGAC
>CAMCIX010000067.1 GCA_945875045.1 uncultured Clostridia bacterium
ACACACTGCATATCGTCGGCAGCGTCAGATGTGTATAAGAGACAGATTCAGAGCAAAATACAACAGCTTTAGAATATGAACAATCGGACAGTACCTTTGTTCTCTCTAAATCAAACGTGCAAACAGGTGACTCCGATTATTATCCAGAAACTGCGGATATTGAATCGGAAGCAAATTGCGAATCACAGGAAACAGGGACATTTGCTGTAACTGCCACCGTTGGAGATCCAATGGTATATCTTACACAAAAATGGTTGAATCAGGAATACGGAGATGTTTCCGGATTTGGCTCCGTTAATGAAAACGGAAAAACGGGATGGGATGTTATATACGGACTGACAAGGGCTTTGCAACACGAATTAGGTATTACAGAGCTGGCAAATAACTTCGGACCGACTACTCAAAGATTATATAGTCAAGCACCGCTGTACAGACAAGACGGTGTGACAGATAGAAAGTTTGCCATTCTGCAAGGAGCTCTTTGGTGTAAGGGATATAACCCGGGTTATTATCTTACGGAGGATCCGGACACGGGAATTGTAAGTTTTAAGGAAGTATTTAACGAAAGTGTTGAAAACGCCGTTATTTCTTTGAAAAAAGACGCAGGGTTACTTAATCCCGATGGGGTTGTTACAGTCAATGTTATGAAAGCTCTCCTTTCCATGGACGCTTTCAAACTCCTTGGTTCGTATTACGGCGGTCGGTCGGAAGTGCGGGCTATACAGCAACAATTAAACAGGACATATGAAGCGTATACCGGATTGAATCCTTGCGATGGTGTTTATGGTCGGAATACCAACAGGGCGCTGATTTATGCATTTCAGGCCGAGGAAGGCTTACCTGTCAGCGTTTCCTCCGGCACCTTTGGTCCTACTACCAGAACATTGGCTCCGCAAATCCCCTATGAGATCGGAAACGGAGCTGCTAAAAACTATCAGGGTAACTACTATCCAAGCGATTCAATCACGGCATTTACCAAGCTTTTACAATACACATTGCTGGTTCATGGATTTGGTGACAGCACATTTGACGGTGTATTTTCATCTTCAACCAAAAAAGCAGTCAGAGCGTTCCAACAGCACTATGCTCTTCCTGTGACCGGAATCGTGAATCTTGATACATGGATGGCTCTGCTTGTCAGCAGCGGTAACCCTAACCGACCTGCAATAGCGGCGGACTGCGCCACAATTTTAAATAAGGCAAAGGCACAAACCTTATATAACAACGGCTACCGTTATATTGGGCGGTATCTTACCGGAACCTACGGGGGCGGAATCAGTAAGGCTCTCACAGTGGAAGAAGCCAATATTATTTTGGATGCAGGTCTCCGTTTCTTCCCGATTTATCAGACCAGTGCCAATAAAGAATCCTACTTTACAACAGCACAGGGTACATACGATGGTCAGGCAGCCATTACGGCGGCTCGCGCCCTGGGGTTACCAAACGACACGATTATCTATTTTGCAGTTGATTTTGACGCAATGGATTACCAGATAACCAATAGTGTAATTCCGTATTTTGAAAATGTTTACGCTGAGGTAAAAACCAGCGGATATAAGGTCGGTATCTACGGTGCCAGAAATGTGTGTACCCGTGTTTCCAAAGCGGGATATGCGTGCAGCAGCTTTGTGGGAGATATGTCAACCGGATTCAGCGGAAATTTAGGCTTTAAAATTCCTGACAACTGGGCATTTTCTCAATTTGCCAATCTTGAAGGGAATAACGCTTTAGGTACAGGTGACGGTAAAATCGAAATAGATAAGGACGCTTTTTCCGGTCGTGATCAAGGCGTTGGAAAATTGAACAAGGTCGTGAAAAAAGCAATCTATGTTCTGCCCGGATATATGGGATCAAAGCTTTTTTCGGAAGACGATACGCAATACTGGATCGAAGGCACCGGAATGAATATCAGTTTGGTGAATGGCGATAATCTGCCTTTAGTGGGCGACATCGCCTCAAACGCGATCAATCGGAAATCCTCCGCATTGATGCTGAACAGTGACGGGTCAGGCTCTAAAATGCATGCAGACGCCACAAGGGACGCTTACGGTGCAACCAACACCTATCAGGCATTGGTTGAAAAGCTGACAGAAGAATTTGCCGGGGAATATACGGTTGAGTTTTTCCCATATAATTGGCTTGGCGATTTGAACGATTCCGAAAAGCTGTTACGTCGGGATATTAAAGTCAAGGGATATACTAATATCGTGTTTGTAACACACAGCACCGGAGGGCTTTTGGCGTCTGCATTTATAGCCAAAAATCAACAAAGCGCTGATAAAGTGAAAATTGATAAAGCTATTTTGGTGGCGGCTCCGTTATTTGGCACCTATTCTGCGTTGGCACCGCTGGAAACCGGTTCGGGCGCTTTAATCAGTTCGAGTTACGAGCTGGTAAACGGCTTTGCACAGGCGGCGAAATTTGCTGAAGTCAATCCATATTTTTCTCCCGACCTTCGATTAAAGCTGGGCGCTGTAACACTCATATACGATGCCGCAAATAATTGGATAAAGGATGTAACACACAATTCTCCCACCACTTATCAATTGTTGCCCAGTGTGGAATATCTGAAACTTATGCCGCAATTATACGAAAACGAGTTTAAAAAAGGAACGGCCGTTACCACTGCAAGCCGATACTACAGCATTTTGAACGGCAGTGCCAACATCAATTCCAATCTGACAAACGGCAATAACCGCAGTCATCGGTATTTCCGTGAGACGGTCTTAGGCGGAGATATTGTTTCGGTTTTGCAAACGGTGGATACCGTTTTGATTGCATCGGATAGCGCGGACAAAAAAACGCCGATCATAGCTGTATACGCCAATAAAATATTTGGAGGAACAAAATTAAAAGAACTTATTTATAGAGGAAAAGACGATTATGCACAAGTGGGTGATGGTACTGTTGCCTATTGCAGCGCAACCGCTAATGACGGAAGCGGAGAAAAATTACCAGTTTATACATTTAGCAGGATCGGACATACAGAATTAATATCTTATTATTTGGTTTTGCAACAAATATGTGATGAAATCAATGGCATAATAAGCGATGATACTGCTGATTTGTTTTCTGTTAGTTCTCTTGACGATTCTATAGGAATGTCGGATCTGATCAAAGTAAACTATACCGCCGATGTTCTTGTTGAGGCAATAGTGTATGATAGAGATAACACCGAGATTGCGAAAGCGTCTCCCGATGATTTCTTTGGATTTGACGGTGATAGCTTGATTTACTGCTCCTATGCCGAACAAGGACAAGCAAACAGCAGCGATGCAACGATCTATTTTCCGGCAGAGGGCTGCCGATTAGTGTTTCGGTATGGCAACAGTGCCGATGTGGATGTAAACTTTCAAGCAGAGGTATCCACATTGCATAATGATGGGTTAAAAGATGTAAGTGTTACAAGCATGGTAAGTAAAACAACTGCAGACGGACTTATTCTGTCTTTGGACGGAACGACTGCTCCGCTTGACAACACAAACCTTTCAGCTATCGTGGGCGGCGCTTCTCAAAACCATCTGACCGAATGGGAATTGCCGAGCAAGTTGGAACTGATTTTAGGTCAAACAAAAACCGTTTCTATTTTAGGGGAAGATGCAGATTTAGTATCCTCATCATTAGAATGGAGCTCCTCCGATGAACAGGTAATTAAGGTTTCTTCCTCAGGTGTAGTCACGGCTATAGGATACGGAAAAGCCACCGTTACCGCGACGGACGGAAACAAAACCTCTTCCTGTGCCGTCACGGTGCCGCAGAATGCAACCTCTGTATCGTTTTCCGATCTTTCCTTAACAGTTGGCGAAAGGACGCCTCTTGAACCTATTTTTTATCCTGCCACTTCAACTGAAACCGAACTCACCTATACATATGATACAGCAAGTATTGTATCTGTTGATGAATACAGTGTACTCCATGCACTGGCGGCAGGAACGGTAACAATAACCGCAACAACAGATTATGGAATTACAACCTCCTTTGTTGTTACAGTAACAGACCCGGACTTTATTATTAAGCCCGGCGATATTAATGACGACGGATTTACAGACATAAGGGATTTGGTTCGTTTTAAAAAGTATCTTGCGGGAATGATAACGTTGACCGGCAGAGCGTTTACCGCCGCCAATTTACAATCAGATCAGGAAATCAATACGCAGGATATGGTCAAATTGCGTCAATTGTTATTGGGTATTGAGTGAGGTGTTTGATAATGAATAGAATCACAAAATTTCTGGCGTGGCTATGTATCATAACCTGTTGTCTTTCTTGCGTGGGTTGTGAGAAAAAAGCTGAGCCTCAGCCAATTCTTAAAGTAATTACCGGTACACAGGTTGGGGTTACCATTTTCTCATATAAGCGATACTATATTGTATATGATAATGGGAAAGTGAAAAAAATGTCAGAGTTTACTCCCTCCGAATCGGTTGCTTATGCCTTTAATCCGGATGCGGAGAAAGAAAATGAACCATACTTATACTTGATCAACACTAATACTGAAGAATGCGAAACATGGAATAATATTGCCAAAAGTATTATATCATTGACAAATAATAGTGATAATATTTCTTTCCCGGGAGCACTAAATTATATAAATGAAAGATATTATTTTACAGCTTCAATAAGTAAAAAAAATTCTGAAGTAAATGCTATATTTGAATATATGAAATCAGATAGTTCTATCCGGGAAGTAGGTACTTTTAAAGGGAGTATCACACATGTGGAAGCATATCATTAAAGCACAATGATTCAAAAAAACTAAAAATAGATAAACCGCAGATTTTCAAATTTGAAAGTCTACGGTTTTATTCACCAATTATTATTGCGAATTTTATAGTGAAGAGCTCCTTTGTCTCAAACTTGCGACAGCGTAATAACTGTCGATAAAAATAAAAGCTTAGATTCGAGTGCTTTTACATACTCTGTTCA
Organism: uncultured Clostridia bacterium; assembly: GCA_945875045.1. Lineage (GTDB taxonomy): Bacteria > Bacillota > Clostridia > Oscillospirales > Acutalibacteraceae > UBA737. The sequence continues at coordinate 4,927 of CAMCIX010000067.1, forward strand.
TAGCTGTTTTCATAATCGCTCTGCTCGGGACGGATACCAAGCGCTGCCTTCTTCTGTGCGATTTTGTGACGAAGCTTACTGTCTACCTGACTGCGTAATTTTTCATCACGGTCATTGTAGCTTTGGCTGATTGCGCACAATAGTTCGCAGACGATTCTGCCGAACAGAGAGACGGTATTATGGTGGGGAGTATAATTATCCGTATGCTGTGTATTATTAAACTCCGTCGCCGCCTTGACAATAACATTTTTAATACTGCGAAACTCTTTGTTATTTTCAAGCGGAATATCCGATGTTTTCTTTTCGCTGTAGAGCGAAAGCTTTTCACGGTTAATCTCATTCCATTTTGAATAAAGTTCAGCGATATCCTTGTCCTTTGCAAGCTCGGCGACAATGATATCTACCGTTTCTTTTACTTCTTTCGGCAGATAACCGTAAACCTTTTTGCCCTTAACAGATTTTAATTGCTCAGCAAGTTTATTGAATAAGGTTTCAAGCTGTGGTGTTAAGGTATAACCGGTTTCTTCAAAATGCTTTACCAATACTTTGAACCTGTTTTTCACCATCTCTCGCTGTTTGGTCTGCATTTCAAAGAGACGGTACTGCTCACCGCGAAATATTTCGTTGCCGAACAGACTGCGCATATCATTAATGGAACGCTTTGTTATCCAGCCTTGTTTTTCATCGGCGGAATAGACCATCAGATGCACATGCGGATGATGATCTTTGTTGTGGAACGCGGCATACCAACGAAGATTTATTAAATCTATATTGTGGGCGTCGGCAATTTCAGCAACGTTACTGCGAATTAAATCACGCCATCGGGAAGGATTGTTATATTGCAGGCGTTCGGCGTCCTCACGGCGCAAACTTATAACATGAGTCCATATAATTCCTTTGTGATTGGAAACTTCCTCGGCAATTTCTTCGAGATTAATTTTATCATCGGTCTGAGAAAACAAACCGTGTGAGCCTAACTTTTCAACACTGGGGCGCTCTGCATAATACTTTACAAGATTTTTAACACCATTAAGTCTGTCGATGTTACGTTCGATAACCGTGTCAATAAATTCCGTAGCATTGGATTTGGAAGACTCTTTGAGATAATCTTCATATTCAAGATAGTCTTTCGTTTCGGGGAAGGTATCGAGAATATTTTTAATGAGTCTTTGCTGACGGACGGTTGACGGTGAGCGGTCGATACCGACCGCCACCTCTTCCACGCTTTCGCGCGTTGCCATATATCGCAGGAGCTTACCTGCGTTTGATGATTTAGGATTGCGCATATACCGACTTGTGAATATAATTTTTGGCATTAGTATTCACCGCCGTCCTTATTAAAATAATCGTAGTCGGTGTAGGCGTTACCGCGCTTGAGCGTATCTTCAAGTGTAATAATACCGTTTGTCAAAGCAACCTTTTCGGCACACCACTTTTGAAGTTCTTCAAGATAGTCGGAATAGAATTCTTTTTCGTCTGCAACAATTTGTGTGAGCATAGAGAGCTGCACCGCCATTTTGAAAATAATTTCAGAGAGATTGTGCTCAATGTTTTTCATTTCACCCTTGATACTTGATGCGAGTATGGGTGAAATATAATTCAGATTTTTGCCTTGCCTTAGATATCCGAGATAAAATTCTATCGCTTTCAGGACAAACGCATTGAGTGAACGGACATGTGCGTCATCCATCCTTTCTTGAATTTCCTGCTTAATCTCATAATCCATACGGATGGTTAAAGTGTATTTTTCTTCTATGTTTTTGCTCATAATGTCTCCTTTCGCTAAGATAGCATAAATTTGTGTTTGCGACGCCTATTAAAAGCCCTAAACGGTCGGCTCTGCCGTCCGATGCGGTGCCGTGCGTGACAGCGCACTTTAACCTGCTTCGAATAATGACGACCGCGAAGCGCCTGAAATACTGTGTTTACGGTCGTATTCTTCGAGTTTGCGGATGGCGTTAAGCCTTGCCGTTTCCAGTTCGGCTTTTCTTAATTGCTGTGCATTAAAATAGTCAACAGCCTCCTTTATGGGTCGTATGGTATAAAGCAGATTGCCGTTTTGTTTCTTGCCGGATTTCAAGGAAATCATTGTAGGCTCGGTAGAAATTAATTGTTTTTCTTCAAGACCTTTTATATATTTCCTCACTGTATTGCGGGACATTTTAAGTGCTCGACCTATGGTTTTGTAGCTTGGGTGACACTGAAAAGTTTTTCTGTCCTCGCAGTACATCAAATAAGCATAGACAGAAATTTCTCCGCTATAGAGTCCCAGAGAAAATATTTCATTCGGCAGAGGAAAATAATTTTTGAGTGCGTTTCTGTTTTGACGATTATATTTCACAGTTTACCTCCACCCATTCGCGGAACTTTTCTTTAGGCACGATAAGTCTTGAGCCGATGCGCAGAGACGGAAATCCTTTTTCGTGCATCAGCTCATAGCTGCTTGAGATAGATATGCCGAGGAGCTTTGCCACCGTTTCCGCATTGAGGAACAGCGGCAGTTCATCGTAGCTTTTATAATTTGATTCCTTCATTTTAACCTCCCAAGTCGAATAGATGTTTTCTTCACATTTCAAATTATCTACCTGTCTCTTATACACATCTGACGCTGCCGACGATATGCAGTGTGTA
>CAMCIX010000068.1 GCA_945875045.1 uncultured Clostridia bacterium
CGAGATGTAGAGAGGTCTCGTGGGCTCGGAGATGTGTATAAGAGACAGCGGTAGCGGAGGGCAAGGTTTGCGAAAACGACCGCTTTGTGCTTAACTGGAACAACATTAAAAAGTGCGTTTATATATTTGATAAAAGCACCTCAAAAACCTATTGCACGGTAGCCGAGGGAGCGCTTGAAACTGTATTGGGCGAGGACGGTATGCCGATAAAAAACAATCCTCAGACCGAATCGGCCGTAACCGTATATTATTACGATCAAACAACGCTTAGTGAAAAAAGTCTGACTGCGGCGGTTGACGCCGTTCAGGACGGCGACGTATATACCGAGAAAACCGAAAACGGACTGCGGGTCACCTACGATTTTATGTCGATGGAAATAACCGTACCCGTAGAATATACCATAGAAAAAGATCATTTCACGGCGACCGTTATTACCGAGGAAATAACCGATAACGGTGAGAACTATGTTACAGGCGTTGCATTGTCTCCGTTTTTATGCTCGGTGAAAAACGACTCTCCCGACAGCTGGCTCTTTTTGCCGGACGGCAGCGGCTCGCTTTTAAGTACTGCGACAACAGATCTTGTAGGTACGCAGGGCTCAATGAAGGTTTACGGCGTGGACCCGTCGATTCAAAGCATGGATCTTAATTCTTACCGCAAGCAGATTAATCTGCCGGTATACGGTATGAAAAGCGGGGATAAAGCTGTACTCGGAATTATAACCTCAGGCGCTGAGGGGGCGGAGCTTTCCTGGAATATAGGCTCTCAGAATATCGGCTATTCCTCTGTATATCCGTTCTTCAGGATAAGGGGATATAACCTGATTCACGCTCCCGATGGCTTTACGGCCACCGAGGTTGAAATTAAGGTGTTTGACGAGTATATAAATACTACTCCGCTGTCGGTTTCGTTCTATCCCTTAACGGGTGAAAAGGCGGATTACAACGGTATGGCGGAAACCTATCGCAATTATCTTACCGAAAATGGGCAGCTTCAAAAAAACGAAGCAGTTATGCCTACGGTAAGCTTAAAGCTATTAGGCGGCGCCGAAAGCAAGAAATACACCTTCGGTATTCCGCGCACCGTGCTTTATTCGCTTACGACCGTAAAGGATGCGGAGGAAATAGTAAATTATTTCTCGGAAGAGCTTGACAACGATTTCCTTGTAAATCTTATCGGCTTCGGAAAAAGCGGACTGGATTTCGGAGAAATAGGCGGCGGCTTCAAGGTGGCTTCAAGCCTTGGAAGCAAGAAACAGCTTAAAAGCCTGTCGGGCTTCTGCGATAAAAACGGTATCCCAATTTTTATGGACTTTGATATTGTGGCATTCAATGAATCCGGAGCGGGCTTTACCCTACGCAGTAACGCCGCAGCGTTACCGAACGGTCAAAACACGCATGACGTAAGAAAGGATTTCGTAACTCGCAAGGAAACCGGCTACCGCTACAATCTGCTTTCCAGGGCTTGCCTTGAAGCGGCTGCTCAAAAAGCGGAAAATGCGGCGGAGAGCTACGGTTTAACAGGCGTTTCGCTAAGCTCGCTTTCAAATACGTCCTACTCGGATTATAAAACTAAGGGCGCGGCGGTTTGCGGCGATATGGCAAAGCAGACGTCCGAGCTTATTAAAAACAGTAAGCTTCCCGTGCTTTCAAGCGGGGCAAACGGCTATGCCGCCTGTGCTTCCTCGTTTATTACGGACGTGCCGACAGGAAGCTCGGGACTTGATTTTGAAATTACTTATATTCCGTTTTACGCAATGGTTTTCCGCGGCTATGCGGCTATGAGCGGAGAGTCGGTCAATCTTTCATCAAACGAACGCACCGCCTTTTTGCGCTGTCTGGAATCGGGCGTGGCGCTTACCTATACGCTTTATAATAATTTTGACAGCTCGCTTGTTACAATTGATCAGTCCGCGCTCTACGGCAGCGAATTTGAGTCTAACAAGCAACGCATAGTTGAGAGCTGTAAGGAATACAAAAACGTCCTTGATAAGCTTTCAAACGCGGGAATTGAAAAGCATTATATAGCCGAAAACGGTATTCGCGTAACCGAGTTTGACAACGGAGTTAAAATAGCGATAAACGAAACCGAAACGGATAAAACAATAAACGGCATAACGGTGAAGGCTATGGATTACGCCGTAATTAAGGAGGGTTAAGATGAGTAAATTAAAGAGAAAAAAGAGCATTGAAACCCTGAAATCCCGTTACGGTATAATGTTTATTTCGCCGTGGATTATAGGAATGATACTGTTTGTTATAGTGCCGATTTTCAAATCCGCTTATTATTCCTTTGCAAGCATCGGTATTTCGGAGGACGGAGTTCAGTCAAGCTTCGTAGGCTTAAAGAACTTTGTTGAAATACTTGTTAAGGACCCCGCATATCCCGATAATTTGCTGGAGGCAATTTCAAATTTGCTTATATCCCTGCCCTTTATTTTGGTTGTGAGCATCGTGCTGGCGCTCTTGTTAAACGGTAAGTACAAGGGAAGAATTTTCTTCAGAGGTCTTTATTTCCTGCCTGTTATTTTGGCGAGCGGCGTTGTGTTGGATTTGTTCCTTGACGCCGCCTCCTCCAAGGCGACTCAGGCGGCTATCTCGGATACCGCGTCCTTCGGAATGATAGACTTCGGCAAGGTTTTAGAAGGACTTAGCCTTCCTTCGGGTATTCAGAACATTCTCTCCGAAGCGTTAAGCCGAATTTTCCTGCTTGTTTGGCAGAGCGGTATTCAGACTATTTTGATTATCGCGGGTCTTCAGTCTATCCCCGATTTGCTGTACGAGGTTGCAAAGGTTGAGGGCGCGACCAAGTGGGAGGAGTTTTGGTTTATAACACTTCCTATGATGATGAGAACAATGCTGCTTGTAATAATATTCTCAATAGTCGAGCTTGTCTCCTCAAATACAAATTTGATCGTGAGCGACGCATATACGAAGTTTAACGCGATGGAGTACGGTGTAGGCTCGGCAATGCTGTGGTTCTATTTCTTAATTGTCGGCGTGCTTATTTCTGTACTGTTCGTAATTTATAACCGTGTTTTCCTTAAAAGGTGGGGGTGATTAAGCAATGACTGTTTCCAAAAAAGCAAAATCAAGGCTTGAACGCACAAAAAAGCTGTCGGCGCTTGTATCCTTTAATGCAATGCGCTATTATATGCTGATTATAATAGGCTACATAGTACTTTATCCACTGCTTTATATGATAAGCACGGCGGTTAAAACCGATAAGGCGCTTTTAGACGCAAGCTTTGCCTGGATACCGAGATATTTTACCTCCGAGCGCTTTACCTACGCTTTTGAAATGCTCAATTTTAAAAGCTCCCTTTTAAGGACGATTTCTTTACAGGTAGTCTCTGCGCTTTTAGAAGTGTTTGTTTGCTCGGTAATCGCCTATGGCTTTGCGCGGTTCAATTTCAAGGGCAAGAAAATTGCAATGCTGTTTCTTATTATCTCCTTGCTTATACCCACACAGATGTACAGCTTATCCTTATCGGTTAATTACCGCGAAGTAGATTTTCTGGGTATTTTCGGACTTATAAACAGGCTTACGGGGGTCGATTTGCGGCTTAACCTTTATAATACCAACTGGACGTTTTGGCTCCCGTCGCTTTTCGGCGTGGGTATACGCTCGGGTATGATAATTTATATCTATATCCAGTTTTTCACGGGGCTTCCCTTTGAGCTTGAGGACGCCGCCTATGTTGATGGAGCGGGACCTATTCGCACCTTTCTGAAGATTGCTCTGCCGTCTTCAAGCGTTGTAATAGTTACCGTTACGGTGCTTTCCTTTATCTGGCATTGGAATGAAACGTATTTGGCTTCACTTTGCTTCTTAAGCGACGACTGGCCGCTTTCGGTGGCAATCTTCAACATAAATCAGACCTTACAGCAAAGAGGTATTTGGTTAGGCTCCGCCCCGCAGGCGCCGGCTTATATATTCGCCGCCTGTCTGTTGTTTGTTGTAATTCCCTTGGTGCTTTACTTGATTTTACAGCGCAAGTTTGTAAAGAGCATAGACAGAGTAGGCATTACAGGATAAATTTTTAAGGAGGAATCATTATGGAGCTTGCTATTCAGCTTTGGTCCGTAAGGAACGAGGCAAACGCGGATTTTAAAGCCGCGGTAAAGCAGCTTAAGAAAATGGGCTACGAGGGTGTTGAAATCGCGGGAATAGACAGCCTTTCCTATTACGAAATGGCAGATATTCTAAAGCAAGAGGGCATGACCGCCGTTTCCGCCCATATCGGTCTTGACGAGCTTGAAAACGAGGAAAAACTAAACGGCTTAAAGGCGCTGGGGCTTAAATACATCGCCTTTAACGGGCTGGGCATTTCTCCCGAAAAGCTTGATTGGACAAGGGATTATCTTACCCGTATGGGCAAAACAGCCCGCGATAACGGTATTTATATGCTTTATCATAACCACGATTACGAGCTTATCGGCAGTAACGGCGAAATACCGCTTGATACCGTTTATAATGCGGTGGCCCCCGAATATTTAGGCGCCGAAATCGACGTCTGTTGGGTTAAATATGCGGGTATAGACCCTGTAGAGTATGTAAAGAAGTATAAGGGTCGCTGTCCTATTGTTCACCTTAAGGACTATAACGGCAAGGAAAAGGAAAACGGCTTTTCCTATAAATCGGTAGGAAGCGGCGTTGTGGATATAAAGGGCGTTATTGAAGCTGCAAAAGCGGCGGATACCGAATGGCTGATTGTAGAACAGGACGACCCGGAAGAGGGCAAGACCCCGATGCAATGCGCCGCAGAAAGCGCTATGTATGTTTTGAAAAATATATAATTAAAGAGGAACACTATGACAGACGTATTTAGTATTAAAGCCTTTGATTTTCCGAAGGATTTCTTGTGGGGGAGTGCAACCGCTGCCCACCAAATTGAGGGGAACAATATATACTCAAACAACTGGTACAATGAGCAAAAAAATCTCAAAAACGGTTGGAACGGCGAGGCGTCGGGCACTGCCTGCAATCATTATAATATGGTCGAGGAGGATGTTGAGCTTTTAGGAAAGCTCGGTCATCAGGCATTCCGTATGGGGGTTGAATGGGCGAGAATTGAGCCGCACGAGGGCGAATTTAATAAAGAGGCAACCGACCATTATATAAGAGAGCTTGCACTTTTAAAGGAAAAGGGCATAAAAACCTTTGTAACGCTTGTGCATTTTTCGGTGCCTAAATGGTTCGCGGATAAGGGTGATTTTCAAAGCCTTGAAAACCTTAAATATTTTGAGCGCTATTTGAATTACATACTTCCGAAAATCAGTCCCTATGTTGATTTTTGGAATGTTATAAACGAGTTTAATTTGGGACGGAGCGAGGAACGCCTGACCCACAAATTCAACAGCGTCATATACCACGCAAGGGGCTATCACTTAATTAAGCAGTTCTCAAATAAGCCCGTAAGCTCGGCTCACGCGCTTGTTCAGTTCTGCGGCAAAAGGCAGAACGACGCTTTCGACCTTGCAATGCAGCATTATATGGATGTAATAAATCACGAATTTTTCTTCCACGCAATGCGCACGGGCGAGCTGGTTTTGCCGGGTAAGGACGGAATATTCGATAAGGAAATTAAGGACACGGTAGATTATTGGTCAATAAACCTTTATACAAGGGAAATGGTAGACGCCCGCAAGGCGGATTTATCTTCTAAGCGTTATCCCTTTACCGAAACCAGAATGTTGCCGATGAATTTCTATCTTGATGAATTTTATCCCGAATGTATGTATCACAATCTAAGCAGACTTAAGGATAAGCCGGTTTACATTACCGAAAACGGTTGCTCCTGTGATGACGACGATTTCAGAATAGTATATCTTGTGGAATACCTTTGCGCCTTAAGCGAGGCAATAAAGGACGGAGTGGATGTAAGGGGCTATCTGTATTGGTCTTTCCTTGACAATTACGAGTGGTGGACATATATTCCGAGGTTCGGCTTGGTTGACGTTGACCGCGAACACGGCTTTAAGCGCACGCCTAAGCCCAGCGCATATTTCTATAAGGAAATAATCGAAAACAACGGCTACAATCCCGAAATGCTTAAGAAATATCTGACCGAAATGCCGAGGATAAAGGATTTGCCAATTTTGTTATAACGAAAGGCGTTTAATTATGAAGCATGGAGTATTTAACGGTAAAAAGAAAGCGCTGACATTCAGTTTTGACGATGGAAACGTTGATGATATAAGACTTATTGAAATTATGAATAAGTACGGTCTTAAGGGTACCTTTAACCTTAATTCGGGGAAAATGACCCACGCAAACTTTTGGAGATTTTCTGATGTAAAGGATGTTTATCATATAAACTTTACCGACTATCCCGATTTATATAAGGGACACGAGGTTGCCTGCCATTCTTATACTCATCCCGATTTGACTAAGCTTGACAGAAATACCGTTATTAATGAAATTAAAACTGATAAGCTGTTGCTTGATCTTATGTATAATCAAAATACAGAGGGTTTTGCTTATCCTTTCGGTACATACAACCAAGAGGTTGCTTCTGTCTTAGTCGAATGCGGCTTAAAATACGCAAGGACGGTTAATTCGACCTACAGCTTTGAGCTTCCTAATGAACCACTTGTTTGGAATCCTACCTGCCACTTTAAGGATGAAAAAACAGAAGAGTTGGTTCAAAAATTTATTGAGCTTGAGGATAGGAATGCCGTGTTTTATATTTGGGGACACAGCTATGAATTAGTGACGGAAGAGGATTGGCAACGGTTTGAAAAACTTTGCGAAAAACTAGCATTTAAGGATGATATAAGTTATATTACAAATATTGAAATAATCAGTTGTATTACCGATAAAGATTCATGATTGTGTGGAGGAGTATTGATGAATAATAAACCGGTAGTAAGGCCTTGGTCTGCGTGGGAATATGATATAGATTCCGTAGATTCGACAGAGTTTATGTTCAATCATTTATGCAGCGGATGCGTGGTATTCTGTTTCAATGATACTATGCTGTCAAACGGTAAAGTATTGCTTAACGGTAAAGAGCATAACAAGTGGGAGCTTACAAAATTTATTTTTGGCGAAGAGTCAATATTAGTTGTTTATGTTCGGGGATTTTTGAATGACTACGATTCAAAAGCGACAATTACCATAAGCGGCTTTACTACGGCAGACGGTAGGCAAATCGATTCTTCTGATTTTGAAATAACCGTTTTGCCGAGAAGATACGATTTGAATGAAAAATACAGCGAGCATAATAATAAGGCGCTTTTGTCGGCAGAGGAATCGGTGGTGCTTTTGAAAAATGACGGTGTTTTGCCGCTTAAAGGGAACGAAACACTTAACTTTTTCGGGAGCGGCTACTCAATGTACAGAAATTGCGCTTGCGGCGCTGCAAAAATAAACCCGAGAATATCCAGAAGTATAAAACAGGCGGTAGAAGAAACAAGCGACTTCAATTTAAACGAAGAGCTGCACAATTCTGTCTCTTATACACATCTCCGAGCCCACGAGACCTCTCTACATCTCG
>CAMCIX010000069.1 GCA_945875045.1 uncultured Clostridia bacterium
CACACTGCATATCGTCGGCAGCGTCAGATGTGTATAAGAGACAGCTCTTTGATTTGATGAATCAGCATTTTAAGAGCTTCAATATGCTCGTAAAATAAAATTTCGTCCTCGGTTTTGCTGTAGAGCATAAGGGAGGAAATTTCAAGCTCAATATCGTCAATGCGGCTGTGATTGACGAAAAAGGAGAGCGCCTTTTCCTTTTTGTCCCATAAATCGCTTAATTCCTCGGCGGCTTCGCGCGCTTTTCCGTCCTTATATGCCTCTTCGCATCGGACAATGATTTCCTTTGCTTGGGCGCAGGTATCATTGATGTATACAAGGCTTGAAGCATACGCCGCTATAACCGCCGCCAAGAGTATCCCCGCGGCTATAAGTCTTTTCATTGCTTATCCCTCATTTTTATAAGGCTGAAATTCCCGTACCTGTCCATAGTCATTAAAAACACCTGTCTCACCTCGGCGTTGTTTGCGGCGACCTTTTTTATAATCTGCTCCTCGCTTGTTTCGAGTGCGCCTAAAGATTCCTTAATTATTTTGCCATCGCTGATAACGGGCAGGGGGAGTGCGGCTTTTTCGTTTTCTATATTAAGGTCGCCCGCCGTCACGGTCTGCTCGGAGGATTTTAAAAGCACGCTTAAATTTCCGTTTACCTCAAGCACCGCAAAGGCGACGGTTGAAATGTCAAACACGTTTTGTCCGCGTAAAAGCTCTACTAAGTCAAGCACCGTCATACGCACCTGCCGCATAGCGTTCTGGTCGATAACGCCGTTTTTAATTATCACCGCCGATTTGCCGTTCATAAGCTTTCGTACCGTCATACTTTTCATTGCAAGCACCGAGACGATTATTTCCAAAATCACCAGCATAAAAATTGCGACAACGCCGTCTAAAATCGGCTGTGAGGTGTCCTGCAGGGGAATAGCGGCGATTTCCGAAATAAGCAGGGTGACTACAAGCTCGTTCGGCTGCATTTCGCCCACCTGACGTTTTCCCATAAGCCTTATTCCCAGGGTCACGAAAATATAGAGTATTACCGTGCGGGTTATTGTAATAATCATAGTATAATCACCGTTGTTATTATTTACGATAGTTGTAAAATTATTTAATTAGTATGTGTGATTTTTTACCAGATTACTCTATTTGGGTTGACAAAGTATTTTTTTGGTATACAATATTTATATATCTATTATGCATGGGGTGATTAGGTGAATATACTGCATTTGAAGTATGCCGTTGAAATTGCAAATACAAAATCCATAAGCCGCGCGGCGGAAAATTTATATATGGGACAGCCGAATTTGTCGAGGGCGATTAAAGAGCTGGAAGAAAGCCTTAATATAACCATTTTCAACCGGACGCCAAAAGGAATTACCATAACTCCCGAGGGGGAGGAGTTTTTGCAGTACGCAAAGCGCATAGTCAATCAGGTTGACGAGGTAGAGGAGATGTATAAAAACGGCAGAAAGCCTAAGCAGTCCTTTTCGGTATGCGCTCCGAGGGCAAGCTATATTTCCTATGCCTTTGCCGAGTTTGCAAAGAGTATTAAAACCGATATTCCCGCCGATATTTTCTATAAGGAAACCAATTCCTCCCGCACCGTAAGCAACGTGATAAAAGGGGAGTACAATTTAGGCATAGTTCGTTTTCAAACCACATTTGAGCGTTATTTTAAAACAATGTTCGAGGAAAAGCATTTGAACGCCGAGATTATTACCGATTTTAAATATGTGCTTTTAATGTCTAAAAACCATCCGCTTGCCGATAAAAAAGAGATTTACTCCAAGGATTTAGCCCCCTATATCGAGATTACCCACGCCGACCCGTATGTGCCTTCTTTGCCCCTTATCGACGTTAAGAAAGAGGAGCTTTCAAAATACGTGGACAAGCATATCTATGTTTTCGAGCGGGGAAGCCAGTTCAGAATTTTAGAGGAGGTAGATTCCGCCTTTATGTGGGTTTCTCCGATTCCCGAGGATTTGTATACAAAGTACGGGCTTATTGAAAGGCAGTGCTCCGACAACGAAAAGGTTTATATGGACGTGCTTATCTACCGAAACGGCTATAAGCTTACAGAGCTTGACAATGCCTTTATAACCGCCGTCTGCAACTCAAAACGTCAATATATAACGTTACTCTCTGAATAATCGCCGCAGGCTGGGGGTCTTTGAAATTATAACTTTATTTTTAAAATCCGTTAAGGGAAAATATGCCGATGATATTAAGGAACTGCTGAAAGAAGCGGACAATGAGTTTGTTCCTCCGCTTTCGTCACGTACCGGCACCACGCAAAACGAGCTGAATGTAGCATTGGACTCTGTAAGAAGCATTGAACCGTATTATGAAAGTATTTCAAACCAGTGGGCGATACTTGCAATAGCAAACGGCAAGGTTTTAGGCTTTATGTCGCTAATACCTAATCACAATATACCGGGTATCAAGGAGTCGCTTGAAAGAAATATTTATCTTTCTACCGTTATAGTTAAAAAGGAATACCGCAAGAACGGCATAGCCGGAAAGCTGTATGATACCTTGCTGTCAAAATTCAGCGAACGACGGATATTTACAAGAACATGGTCTACAAATACAGCGCACCTTCATTTGCTTGACAAAAATGATTTTTATGAGATTTTATGCGAGGAAAACGGGCGCGGCGATGGAATTGACACGGTTTATTACTGTCACGAGCCGGAAAAGAAAAGGTTCATTGATGTGATAAGACAGTATCACCTTTTCGGAAGTATTTCTTTCTTTGTTATGCTGGTGGTTTTCGCCGTAACCTTTGTTATCGTCTGGATAGATACCGACAGCGGAATACTTCATGAGCTTTCAATAGCCTTTGCCACATCACTTATAGCGTCGGCGCTTTGTCTGCTTTCGGAAACATTTATAAAGTATGTGGAGTCAAAAAATGACGAGTACATTTTTCGACTTCGCAGCTTCGGAATTGATAATCTGCTGTTTCATAAGGACTCGGTGCTTAAAAAGATAATACCTAAGTGCAAAAATGAGCTCTGGATAACCGGATATCGGCTTATAATGACCTCAAAGGGTTCATTTCGCAATGCGATATTAAAGGCGTGCGAGCATACAGAGGGGCTTAACATCCGGCTTCTTTTCGTTCCGATGTGGAGCGATACATACAAGCGTGTGTATGATGAAGACGTGTCGCTTTGCTATATCAACGTATTTTACACGCTTTGCCGCTGTATTACGGAGTACGGAGCTGAGGTTGAGATAAGAACAACCGAAAAGCCTATGTTCAATGACACCTATAAGGTTGACGATCGAATTATAACAGGTCCGTATCTTCATTGCGCGGATTTTCTTAATCATCGGCTCATTACCGCGAAAGACTTTTTCTCGCTTGATATAACCGACAGCAATAAGGAGCTGTACCGTTTGATGGAGGAAGATTATTCCGCGGTCTGGGAGCAGAGCACCGAAAAATTTAATGTCGGAAAACTCATCGCTTTACTTGACAGCCATGAAAAATTTGAAAGCCTTATAAATATGACGGCGGAGGAGCGCGTAAGTCTTTTACGCTCCTGTATAGAAACCCCGTCCGATATTTCAGCTGAAAAAATGCTTGCCAAGACAGTTGAATAGCATAAATACCTGATAGGAGCAAATTTGCTTGCCCTACCGGGTATTTTTTTGCGGTTAAGATATAATTGTTTACAATTTAAAAATACAGAAGTCTCACGGTAATGAGACTTCTGTATTAAACATTACTTAATAAGCGATTCTCCCGTCATTTCTTCGGGCTTAGTCAGTCCTAAAAGCTTAATGATAGTGGGGGAGATGTCGCAAAGTCTGCCGCCCTCGCGAAGAGTGCAATCCTTGCCGATAACCGCAAAGGGAACAGGGTTAGTTGTGTGGGCGGTAAAGGGGGAGCCGTCGGTGTCAACCATTCTGTCGGCATTGCCGTGGTCAGCGGTAAGGAGCATTACGCCGCCCATTTTAAGGGTGCTGTCCTGAACGCGTCCAACGCAGGTATCAACCGTTTCGACCGCCTTAACAGCCGCGTCGAATATTCCGGTGTGACCTACCATATCGCAGTTGGCAAAGTTTAGAATAACAACGTCATATTTGCCGCTCTCAATCGCCTCGCATACCTTGTCGCAAACCTCGTTAGCGCTCATTTCGGGCTGTAAATCGTAGGTTGCAACCTTGGGGGAGTTGACAAGTATTCTGTCCTCGCCCTCAAACATAACCTCTCTGCCGCCGTTGAAGAAGAAGGTGACGTGTGCGTACTTCTCGGTCTCGGCAATTCTTAGCTGGGTCATATTGTTTTTTGAGAGGAACTCGCCTAAGGTGTTGTTAAGGGTCTGGGGCTTGAAGGCTACCTCAACATTGGGCATAGAAGCGTCATACTGGGTCATACATACGTAAAATACCTTTTGTCTGCCGCCCTTACGTTCAAAGCCTGTGAAATCGTCGTCAACAAAGGTTCTTGTAATCTCTCTTGCACGGTCGGGGCGGAAGTTGAAGAAGATAACGCTGTCGCCGGTCTTTATGCGCTCTGTACCGCTTACAACGGTGGGGAGAACAAACTCGTCTGTTATGTTTTTGCCGTCCTCGTCAACCTCGGTGTAGGACTTTCTTACAGCCGCCGCCGCGTCGTCAGTCAAAATGCCCTCGCCGTAAACTAATGCGGCGTATGCCTTGCCAACGCGCTCCCAGCGGTTGTCGCGGTCCATTCCGTAAAATCTGCCCATAACCGTGGCAAGCTTGCCGCAGCCGATTTCCGCTAATTTCGCATTGAGCGCGTCAATAAAATCAGCGGCGCTTGCGGGGGGAACGTCACGTCCGTCAAGTAAAGCGTGAATGTAAACCTTTGTAAGTCCGTTACGCTTTGCAAGCTCAACAAGACCGTAAAGATGCTCAATGTGACTGTGAACTCCGCCGTCGGAAAGCAGTCCCATTAAATGGAGGGCGCTGTCGTTCTTCTTGCAGTTGTCTATAGCCTTTAAAAAGGCTTCGTTATTAAAGAAATCGCCGTCGGCAATCGACTTTGTTATGCGGGTAAGCTCCTGATAAACGATTCTGCCCGCGCCGATATTGGTGTGACCCACCTCGCTGTTACCCATCTGACCGTCGGGCAGACCTACGTCCATTCCCGACGCGCCTATCTGTGTGTTGGGACACTCGGCAAAAATCTTATCAAGGCGGGGGGTTTTAGCGGTGAAAATCGCGTTTCCGCTTGTGGTCGGATTAATTCCGAAACCGTCCATAATACATAAAACAACAGGTTTTTTCATTATTTTATCACCTTGAATTTATTTGCTTGCGGCTTTAACGATAACAGAGAAATCTTCAGCCTTAAGGGAAGCGCCGCCGATTAGTCCGCCGTCAACGTTTACCTTTGCAACCAACTCGTCGGCGTTTTTAGCGTTCATAGAACCGCCGTACTGGATTGTAACGGTCTCTGCTACATCTGCGCCGTAGACTTCCGCAATAGCGGCACGGACATAGCCGTTACCCTCGTCCGCCTGCTCGGCGGTGGCGGTAACGCCTGTGCCGATAGCCCATACAGGCTCGTAAGCGATAATTACATTTGAAAGCTTGTCTGCCGGAACATTTGTAAGCGCCATTTTGGTCTGGTATTTAAGGAGTGTTTCGGTGTAGCCGAGTTCTCTCTGCTCAAGGGTTTCGCCAACGCATACAATGGCGGTAAGACCCGCGTTCAAGGCGGCAAGGGTGCGAAGATTTACGGTCTGGTCGGTTTCGCCGAAGTACTGTCTTCTCTCGCTGTGACCGATAACTACGTACTTAACGCCCGATTCAACCAGCATTTTAGCGGAAACCTCGCCTGTGTAAGCGCCGCTCTCCTTAAAATGTACGTTTTCAGCGCCGATTTCAATGTTTGAGCCCTCGGCGGCGGCAACAGCGGCGGGGATATCGATAAAGGGAACGCAAAGCACTACCTTGCAGTCAGCCCCCGCTACAAGGGGCTTCATCTCATTAATAAGCGCGGTTGTCTCGGACGGGGTTTTGTTCATTTTCCAGTTGCCCGCGATTACGGCGGCTCTTTTAGCTTTGTTCATTGTAAAAACTCCTTTTATAGATTAACACAATTAAAGGATATGCTGTTTAAAAATATCCTGCATAAAAATGCCTCCCTTGCCTAAAGGGAGGGGGACCGCCGAACGGCGGTGGAGGGATACAATTTTGGGTTGCAAATTTAATATCCCCCAGTCACGGTTCCCGTGACAGCCCCCTTTAGGCAAGGGGGCCTTATTTGGGAAAGAATTTACTTTGAAATTATATTATTTATCGTTAAGCGCGGCAATGCCGGGAAGCTCCTTGCCCTCTAAGAATTCGAGAGAAGCGCCGCCGCCTGTTGAAATGTGGGTCATCTTGTCGCCGTAGCCTAATGTGTTAACAGCCGCCGCGGAATCTCCGCCGCCGATAACGGTAACAGCGTCGGTCTCGGCAAGGCTCTTAGCAACCGCGATTGTACCCTTAGCAAGGGTCGGGTTCTCAAATACGCCCATCGGTCCGTTCCAAACAACCGTCTTAGCGGATTTAACCTCATTTGCGAAAAGCTCGGCGGTCTTAGGTCCGATATCAAGACCCTGATAATCGTCGGGAATCTTGTCGGCGTCTACAACCTCAACATCGATCGGTCCGTCGATCGGGTCGGGGAAGCTCTTAGCAATTGTGCAGTCGATAGGAAGAAGAATCTTAACGCCCTTTTCCTCTGCCTTTTTAAGCATATCCTTGCAGTAGTCAATCTTCTCTGTGTCGAGAAGCGACTGGCCTACGCTGTAGCCCTTTGCGGCAAGGAAGGTATAAGCCATACCGCCGCCGATAATAAGTGTATCAGCCTTGTTAAGCAGGTTTTCGATAACGGTGAGCTTGTCGGCAACCTTTGCGCCGCCCAAAATAGTAACAAAGGGACGAACGGGGTTATCGACCGCGTTGCCGAGGTACTTAAGCTCCTTACCGATAAGGTAGCCCGCAACAGCCTCTTTAACATAGGAAACAACACCGACGGTGGAGCAGTGCGCTCTGTGAGCGGTGCCGAACGCGTCGTTTACGAAAATGTCCGCAAGGGAGCCGAGCTCGGCAGAGAAAGCCTCGCCGTTCTTGGTTTCTTCAGCGCGGTAGCGGGTGTTTTCAAGAAGAACAACGTCGCCGTCCTGCATCTCTGCTACAGCCTTCTTAGCGTTTTCGCCCACAACGTTAGCGTCGGCGGCAAAAACAACCTCTTTACCCAAAAGCTCGGAAAGGCGCTTAGCAACGGGAGCTAAGGAAAGCTCGGGCTTGGGTTCGCCCTTCGGCTTGCCTAAGTGAGAGCAGAGGATAACCTTTCCTCCGTCCGCAATAAGCTTTTTGATGGTGGGGAGGGCGGCGATGATACGGTTTTCGTCGGTGATAACGCCGTTTTTAAGCGGTACGTTAAAGTCACAGCGAACGAGAACCTTTTGACCCTTTACGTTAATGTCGTCAACGGTCTTTTTGTTGAGAG
>CAMCIX010000070.1 GCA_945875045.1 uncultured Clostridia bacterium
CTCTCGCTCTTGATACCGATGAATGTATAGGATAATTTCGGCGGGAATTTAGGTTTTAAAGAATATATAATATTCAACTATTCCATTTTTTGGGGTTTTGGTGTATAATACTTCACAAAAGGAGTTAAAAGCTATGCGAAAATTTTACTCGCTTGTTGTGAGAAATCCGAAAAAGATAATTGTCTTTTTCCTTATTCTTACCGTTTTAGGCGCGGCGCTTAAAAATCTTGTCACGGTCAATTACAATCTAAGGGACTATCTGCCCGACGGTAGCTCCTCTACCGTGGCTTTGGAGGTTATGGAAAGGGAGTTTGACGGCGATATTCCCAACGCCCGCGTTATGGTGAAAAATGTGACCGTACCCGAGGCACTTGAATACAAGCAAAGGCTTAAAGACTGCGAGGGCGTGGAAAGCGTTTTGTGGCTTGACGATTCGGTGAATATTTATGCGCCGCTCGAAACCGCCGAAAAAAGCGCGGTTGAAACCTATTATAAGGATAATAACGCCCTTTTTACCGTCACGGTAAGCGGAGACAGGGTTGAAACTGTCAACCGTATACGAGATATAATAGGAGAGGAGGGCGCTATGTGCGGCGACGCGGTTACAACAGCGGTAGCCACAACGGGGACGGTGACCGAAATTTCCCTTATTACCGCGTTTGCGATACTCGCTGTTTTCGCGATTCTTATTATAACAACCCGCTCTTTTGCGGAGCCCTTTGCAGTTATGGCGGGGCTTGGGGTTGCGATTATGATAAACAGCGGCTCCAACCTTATTTTAGGGGAGATTTCCTTTGTCACCAACGCCGCGGGAGCGGTTTTACAGCTTGCGGTTTCGCTTGACTATTCGGTTTTCCTGCTTCACAGGTATGAGGAATGTTTAAGGATTAACCCCGACCGTGAGGAGGCTATGACCGACGCGCTGTGTAGGTCCACATCGTCTATTCTCTCAAGCGGACTTACGACCGTTATCGGATTTTTAGCCCTTATATTTATGCGGTTCAGAATAGGTCCCGACTTAGGGCTCGCCCTTGCAAAGGGGGTAGCTATTAGCCTTGTGACCGTGTTTGTGTTTATGCCCGCCCTTATAATAACGGTTTATCCGCTTATTGAGAAAACCCGTCACAAAAGCTTTATGCCCTCCTTTAAGGGCTTTGGCAGACTTGTCACCCGTATAATGATACCTTTGTCTTTCGTCTTTATAATTGTCGCCGTTCCGTCCTATTTAGCTTCAAATGCTAATTCTTATTATTACGGCGGCTCGCATATCTACGGTAAGGGAACCGAATTGGGCGACGATACCGCCGCCATTGAAAGGGTATTCGGAAAAAGCGATACATATGTTATCCTCGTGCCGAACGGCAACGCCCGTGCCGAAAAAGGGCTTTCAACTGCGCTTCACGAAATACCCGAGGTTAAGAGTATAATTTCCTATACCGATACCGTGGGAGCGGAAATACCTAAAGAATATCTTGATAAAGATACCCTTTTGCAGTTAGTTTCGGATAATTATAACCGATTTGTGCTTAATGTCGAGACCGATTATGAGGGCAAGCAAACCTTTAAGCTGGTCGAAAAAATACGCGATACCGCAAATGCTTATTATCCCGACGGGTATTATTTAGCAGGCGAGGGCGTTACGACCTACGACCTTATGGACGCAATTACACAGGACACACTTAAGGTAAATATTATAGCAATCGGCGCGGTGTTTGTAATACTTTTGCTTACAATGAAATCCCTGTCCCTGCCCCTTATTCTGGTCTTCACTATTGAGGCGGCTATTTGGATTAATATGGGTATACCCTATTTTGCGGATTCCACGGTGCAGTATATCGCATATCTTATTATCTCATCAATCCAGTTGGGAGCAACGGTGGATTACGCGATACTCTTTACCGACCGCTATCTGGAGCATAGGCGCAAGCTCCCCAAAAAACAGGCGGTAAGGGAGACGGTTTCCTCGGTCACCGCCTCGGTGCTTACCTCGGGAGTAGTAATGTCGCTGGTGGGCTTTTTGTTAAGCTATATTTCCTCCCACGGAATAATCGCCCAGTTAGGTCTGTTCTTAGGGCGCGGAACATTGCTTTCAATGACAAGCGTGTTTTTTGTACTGCCGGGACTTCTGTATATGCTTGACGGAGTGATAAAGCACACCACAATCGGTCTTAATTTCTACAATCCCAAAAAGGAGACAATGCTAAATGAAAAGGCTTAAAAAATTTTTACCTGTATTGCTTGCCTTGATAATACCGATTTCCACGGTCGGCGCATTAGCCGTGGGGAGCGAGCCTACAGAAAAGGAAGAGGTTATCTATATCAACCTTAATGCAAACGGAGAGGTAAAGGATATTTACGCCGTCAATATTTTCGGCGGCGGGGAGATTACCGACTACGGCGACTATTCCTCGGTAGAAATGCTTAACACGACCGATAAAATTAATACGAGCGGCGACAAGGTCACATTTTCCTCCTCGGCGGACAGGGTTTATTACAAGGGAAAGCTTAACAATACCGAAATTCCGTGGAATATTTCGTTAAGCTTTTTTATTGACGGAAAGGAATATACCGCAAGCGAGGCGGCAGGCAAGAGCGGAAAGCTTGAAATCCGCTTTAAGGTTACTAAAAACGAAAACTGCAGGGGCAATTTCTATGATAAATACGCCCTGCAAGCCTCCTTTACCCTTGACACCGAAAAATGTAGAAATATTGCAGCTCCCGACGCGACGGCGGCTAATGTGGGGGCTAAAAAACAGCTCTCCTACTTGGTGCTTCCGGGCAAAGGGATAGACGCCGTTATTACAGCCGAGGTTGAAAAATTCGAAATGCCCGCGGTTTCGGTAAACGGCGTCTCGATGGCAATGAATATCGAGGTTGACGATAAAGAGCTTACCGATAAGGTAAACGAGCTTGCGGGCGCGATTAAAAAGCTTGACGGCGGCGCGGGCGAGCTTGCAGACGGCACAAACGAGCTTAAAAAGGGCAGTAACGAATTAAACGCCGGGGCAGGAAGGCTTAGAGACGGCGCGGGCGACTTAAATGTCGGCGCTAAGGCGCTTAATAACGGTGTGGTTTTAATAGGTCAGGGTCTTGACGAGCTTAATTCAAGGTCTTCCGAATTGACAGAGGGCTCGGCGCAGGTTATGAGCGCTCTGCTTGAAATTAAGGCTGGGCTTGACGAAGCACAGGCGTTTGCAGATAAAATAAAAGCCCTTGTTAACGGGTCGGAGGAAATACAAAATTCTATTAATACGATAATAGAAAATATAGCTAAGCTTAGGGAGCTTATCAACCAAAACGACCCCGACCTTGAGGGGCTTAAGGCTGAAAACGAGCAAAAAATTGAAGAGCTCAAGGCAAAAATCAGCGAATTACAGGCTGTGGGAGCGGACACATCAGAGCTCGAAAGCATATTAGAGCTAATTAAAAGCAACAGCGACGCGATAAACGGTATAGAGGACTGTTTTGACAGCGTAAGCGGCATTATTGACGAGATTAACGCACAAAAAGAGGCGCTTATTCAAAAATATGAGGCTCTTAAAAACGAAATCAACAGCCTTGCTAATGAGCTTAAAGGAATTATTATTAATATGAGTAAGTTTAACGGCGCGGTTAATACCCTTGCAACGGAGTATCAAAAGCTTGACGGCGGTATAAACGAATACACCGACGGGGTTGCTAAGATAGTCGCGGGGTATGAAGGTATAATTTCGGGCGCAAGCGAGCTTATGACGGGGAGCAAAAGCCTTGCCTTAGGAGCGGAGGAATTAAGCGAAGGCACGGGAAGTTTTGTAATCGGTGCTTCTAAGCTTAATGACGGCGCGGGAGAATTAAAGAGCGGCACCGCCGAAATGAAAGAAAAAACCGAGGGTATGGACGGTAAAATTACCGAACAAATCGACCAAATGCTCAATAGCCTTACCGGAGCGGGGGAAGAAACCGTCTCCTTTGTAAGCGAAAAGAACACCAATATTAAATCGGTGCAGTTTGTTATTAAAACCGAGGCGGTGGAAATCGACGATACCCCCGCCGCCGCACCTGTCAAGGAGCAAAAGCTCAATTTCTGGCAGAAGCTTTTAAGGCTTTTCGGGTTGTATTGAGCAAAAAATATTAAAATATGTTCTTTAGCGTTAAAAAGCTCGGCGGATTATGTCCTGCTCGACTCCCCTTTGGCGGGGAGCGGAACGCGGTTTGACTGGGAGCTGTTAAAAAATTTCGGCAGACCCTATTTTTTAGCGGGCGGTATTAATCCCGATAATGTTTTCGGCGCGGTGCGGGACTTAAAGCCCTACGCGGTGGATGTAAGCTCGGGTATAGAGACGGGCGGGGTTAAGGATTTTGATAAAATGAAACCACCGCCGAGCTTGTAAGGGCAATGGAAGCGGCGGGGGCAGACCTTATTGAGCTTGGTATTCCCTTTTCCGACCCCACTGCGGAGGGACCTGTTATTCAGGAGGCAAATTTAAGGGCGCTGTCGGGCGGGGTTACGACCGATAAAATTTTTGATATGGTAAGGGATTTAAGAAAAACGGTTAAAATCCCCCTTGTTTTTATGACCTATGCCAATGTTGTCTTTTCCTACGGAGCGGAAAAGTTTATTTCAACCTGCGCGCAAATAGGTATTGACGGGCTTATTTTACCCGATATTCCCTTTGAGGAAAAGGAGGAATTTCTGCCCGTTTGCAAAAAATACGGGGTTGACCTAATTTCTATGATAGCCCCCACCTCGAACGAGCGAATAGGTATGATAGCCGAAAAGGCGGACGGCGTTATAGTCGGCTCGGCAATTGTTAAAATGTGCGCCGAGTACGGAAAGGACTGCCTAAAGCCTGTTGCGGAGTACGTAAAAAGAATGAAAAGCGCCGCTAACGGAGAAATAAACGGTTAAAATAATCAGGAGCGAATGAAATTTTGCTCCTGATTTTTTGCGTCCCGATTCTCGGTAATACCGCATTTCGCAGAATTTCGGTTGATTTTTATAAATGTGCTTGGTATAATATTATTAACCTTTTATAACGGAAGAGGAATAACACGTTATGAAAAAATACGATTATCTTCCGGTTGGCGGAGGGCCTTTTTCCGCCGTGTTTGCAAAATTTAAGGCGGTAAGATAAAATTACATCGGAGGGTAAAATGATCAGCATAATTATTCCCGTATATAACGGTGAAAGATATATTCCCGAGCTTATTAAAAATTTCAAGGCGCAACAGGCTTCAAGAGAAGCCTTGGAGCTGGTTTTTGTTGACGACGGCTCGACCGACGGAGGTCTTGAGCTGTTAAATACCTATGCCGACAGTCGGGAATTTTCGCTTTCGGTTTATTCACAGCCGAATTCAGGCGTAAGCACCGCAAGAAATCTCGGACTTGAAAAGGCTAAGGGCGAATTTATCACATTTGCGGATGTCGACGATTTTGTGACGGAGGATTATTTTGCATCGCTTGACGATGCTGCCCGAAAAAGCGAATTTGACGCTTTTGTATTCAGCAATATGCGGGTAAGAGGAAACGAGCTTCCCAAGGCATCTTACGAATATTCTGCCGCGAGCGAAATCGGTAACACAGATATGCTTTTAAGACTGCTTTCCAATCCTACCCGTTACGGAGTATACAATGTACTTTATAAAAAGGAATTTTTATTAAGAAATTCCTTGAAATTTGCAGTCGGCTTTAAATATTACGAGGACTATGATTTTTTGTACAGAACCTTTGCTCTTGCAAAGGGAATACTTATCACCCAAAAGCCGATTTACCTGTATATGCTGCGGGAGGGCTCGGCGATGCAGCGCTTCACGTGGGATAGGATTATCTGTGTTAAGCTTATGGAGGAGCTGGGGAATTGGCTTGAAGCGGCGGCGCCCGACTTCTATCCTGCCTTTGAAAAATGGGGCGTAAGCCGTATCTATTGGTCTGTGCTCTGGCAGGCGTCGCTCGCTTTCGGTTATAGGGATTTTAAAAAATTTGAAGCTCTGATTGGCGCGGGGGATAAGCTTTCAAGGCTTTATGATTATCCCGATAAGAGGATTAGACTAAGCTCTCGGCTTTTCGGAATAGGCAAACCGCTTTACTACCTTGCGGTTAATTTGTTGGGAGCTTCTCATTCAAGGGTCGAAAAGGCTGATATAAAAAGCTTTGAAGGCTTGCTTAAAAAAAGCTGAGGGAGAAAACATATGCTTGAAAGAATTTTAGTATACGGTATGACCGACAATCCCGGGGGAATAGAAACATATTTAATTAATCAGCTGCGTGCTCTTGACCCCGATAAGGCTGTTTTTGATTTTGTAACCGATTTTCCCTCAATGGCATATGCGGACGAAGCTAAGGCTATCGGTTCAAAAATATATTATATTCCCGCAAAGAGCAAGGGTCTTTTTGCGCAATTTAAGGCTATGGCAAAAATTATGCGCGGGCATCCCGAATATAAAAGGATTTATTTTAATGCGCTTGACGCGGGGGCGGCCCTTACCGAGCTTGTACCGTGGCTTTTCGGAAGAACCGTTATTACGCACAGCCACAACGGCAGTACGGATAAAGTGAAGCTGCATAAATTCTGCAAGCCGCTCCTTAACCTCTTCACCTCAAAACGGTTTGCCTGCTCTAAGGTCGCGGCGGACTATATGTTCGGCAAACGCGAAACAATAATTATCCCCAATATGATTGAAGCCAAAAAATACGATTATTCGCCCGAAATAAGGCAAAAAAAGCGCAAAGAGCTTGGGATTGAAAATAATTTTGCGATTTGCCATATCGGTCGTCTTACAAATCAAAAAAATCCGATGGGGCTTATCGATATTTTCGAGTCTGTATATAAATCGGACAACAGCGCGGTTTTATTAAGCGTCGGAAGCGGCGAGCTGGAGCAAGAGGTTCATAGCTATGCGTCCGAAAAGAATTTGGACGGCTGTATTCGGTTTTTGGGTCGCCGCGGCGATATAAGCGAAATACTTCAGGCGGCGGATGTTTTTGTGCTTCCGTCATTTTATGAGGGTCTGCCGATTGTGGCGATAGAGGCTCAGGCGGCGGGACTTCCCTGCGTTTTATCCGAAAATATATCGCGTGAAGCCGCAATTACCGATAACGCTCATTTTTTAAGCCTTGACGCTCCGCTTTGCGTATGGGCGGAGAAAATTCTCTCTTTTAAAAAAATTAAAAGGACCTCAAAATTAAATGAATTGGAAGCCGCGGGATATGATTACGATCACCCGTCGAAGGCTCAGACAGAGCTAAAGAATTATTTTGAGGGCGGTAACAGGGATGGTATAAAGTAATGAAAT
The DNA here is from genome assembly GCA_945875045.1 of uncultured Clostridia bacterium. Taxonomy (GTDB): domain Bacteria; phylum Bacillota; class Clostridia; order Oscillospirales; family Acutalibacteraceae; genus UBA737. Next base: position 7,273 of record CAMCIX010000070.1, read on the forward strand.
ATTATGTTGTCGAAAGGATTGCGCGCACCGAACGCACGGCATGGTCAAAGGCAAGAGGCGACGCCGAAAGCATTGCCGAAAGCGAGGGCTTCAAGCCCATTGAAGCTGTCTCTTATACACATCTCCGAGCCCACGAGACCTCTCTACATCT
>CAMCIX010000071.1 GCA_945875045.1 uncultured Clostridia bacterium
GTAAACGGTGAATTCAGAACCCGCATTAATCCCGAAACCGGAGAAGAAGAGGAATTCTTCCATTATGACTCATGGCATTTGAACGACGCGGTAATTAAAATCGTCTATAAAAACGGCGACTCTAAAATCACAAATATCAGCAATCAGATTGATGGATATTACGTATATTTTCCCGATAATCAATATAACGAGCCTTGGACTGTCGGCGGAGACAATTATATTACGGTTTCCTATCTCGGCTCAACCCTTCAAATGCCCGTCACCGTAGTTCCCAATCCCGTTGATCATATTGAACTTGTATCTGCTTCAAAGTATACATATATTGAAAACGTAAACGGTGAATTCAGAACCCGCATTAATCCCGAAACCGGAGAAGAAGAGGAATTCTTCCATTATGACTCATGGCATTTGAACGACGCGGTAATTAAAATCGTCTATAAAAACGGCGACTCTAAAACCGCAAATGTCGATAGTATGGTTGACGAATATAGTATTTATTTTACCGATAACCAATATGACAAGCCTTGGACTGTCGGAAGCGATAATTATGTTACTATTTCTTATCTCGGCTCAACCCTTCAAATGCCCGTCACCGTAGTTCCGAACCCTGTTGATCATATCGAGGTTGTGTCTGCATCAGAATATACCTATATCGAAAATGTAAATGGATATTTCACTTCACGCTATAATCCTCAAACGCAAAAAGATGAAAAATTCTTCTATTATTACACATCGTATCCGGGTGACATGGTAATAAAAATCGTCTATAAAAACGGCACAAGTAAAACCGCAAATGTCGGTAGTATGGTTGACGAATACTTTATTGATTATAATCATAATCAGTATAACAAGCCTTGGACGGTAGGGGGCGACAATTATATTACGATTTCCTATCTCGGCGCTGAGCTTCAAATCCCCGTCACGGTAACGCCAAACCCCGTGGATTATATCGAGATTAATTCTGCACCAACAAGAGAATATATTTACGGTGATGTAGACTTCGGCTATTATGACGAGAACGGTAACTATCATCTTTACCCCAATGATTTTACAGGTCTTTCCTTTACTGTTCATTACAAAGACGGTTCCCACGTCACGTTTTCTCATAATGATATTGATGAAAAAGATAAAATCAACGGCTACAATTGTCAAATTGCTCTTGATAACTTTAATCAGGAAATCGGGGATAATAAGGTGACCTTTAGTTATATGGGCAAAAGCGCTGATTATACTGTAAAGCTAAAAAAATCGTCCGTAGCTTCAATTGAACTCGTCAAAGCTCCTGACAAAACAGGATATTCAAATTGGTTTGATGCCGATTTTATAGGAGCAGAGTTTAAAATAACCTTTACAGACGGTTCAAGCACCCTTGTCATAGTTACCGAAGAAAACTCATTTTATAAGAATAGTGAGTATGGCAATCCTGCTTGTTGTATCAACGTTAACGGTTACACATTAATGATAGAACCGGTTTATGGCGAAGAAGGATTATCTTATAGGGCATATTATCTCGGACAGATGTGCATAATAGACTGTATAGACTTTAAGGGCAGAGAGGAAGTCACTTCTTTAGAGATTAAAAACTTTTCGCCTGACGGCGACGGAATGGTTGTAACCGTCACATATGCGGGCGGCAAAACGCAAACCCTTACATTGAATACTGTTTTCTTTGAAGAATCTGTTGATTGGTCTTCCGGATACGCAAGAACCTCCGAAGGAATTATGTATTTCAGCATGGAATGCTATTACAAAGGTGCAACAAAAATATACTCGGTCTATATGTTGGGTACAAACGATGAGATTGAAGAAGAAACCGCGCTGATAGGCGACATTAACAAAGACGGTATAATTGATATTAGGGACTTGGTACGTCTCAAAAAAATAGTCGCAGGTCTAACAAAAGAAGGCGCAGATGTCGCAGACCTTGACGGAAACGGCAGAGTTGAGTCGGCTGATCTGATTATTATGCGTAAATATTTATTGGGAATAGATGTCAACATTGGAGGCGGAGAAGTGACAGTAACCCCCGCAAACAGCATATAATAAAATCTTAAAGTAAGCCTTTTTGCGGTATTCTACCGTATGGCTTAACCTATTCATTTTTGAACATGTGATAAAACACGAAATAATAACCCCCGATAGGATTATCCTCTTATCGGGGGTTATATATATTATTCATTAAAAAAATCCTTGATTTTATCGGTAAAGCTTTTGCGCTTTTTATAGTTTTTATCGTCGGTTGCCTTGTCGAACTCCTTAAGCTTATCCTTTTGCGCCTTAGTAAGCTCCTTTGGCACCTCGACCGTTATCTTTACATACTGGTCGCCCTTGCCCGAATAGTTAAGCCGCTGAATACCCTTTCCGCGAAGCTTAAATTCATCGCCCGGCTGAGTACCCTCGTGAATGGTGAATTTCACCTTTCCGTCAAGTGTAGGTACAACTATTTCGTCGCCCAGAGCCGCCTGGGTAAAGGTAATCGGAATTTCGCAGTAAACGTCATAGCCCCTGCGCTCAAAAATCGGGTGAGGACGGACGTTGACGTTTATCCTAAGGTCGCCTGCGGGACCGCCGTTTACTCCCGCGTCGCCGCCGCCGCGAAGATTAATGACCTGTCCGTCGTCAATTCCCGCGGGAATATCCACATTCTGTTCGACGGTGTGGCGTATTCTGCCCTTACCCGCGCAGGTGTGGCAGGGCTTGTCGATAATCTTGCCGCTGCCGTGGCAGTTGTTGCAGACCTGTTGGGTCTGCATAACTCCAAAGGGTGTGCGCTGGGTTGTGGCGACCTGACCCGTGCCGTGGCAAACAGGACAGGTTTTGGGGCTGGTTCCCTTTTCCGCTCCGCTACCGCCGCATTCCTTGCAGTTTTCAATCTTTGTAACCCTGACGGTCTTTTTACAGCCCTTAGCCGCCTCCTCAAAGGAAATATTGACCGCCGCCGCGGTGTCGTTTCCGCGCCTCGGTGCGTTGGGGTTAGCTCTTCTGCCCCCTCCGAAGCCGCCGCCGAAAATAGAGCTGAATATATCGCCCAAATCGTCGAAATCGCCCGTAAATCCGCCGCCGTAGGCGCCGCCCGCGCCGAAGTTAGGGTCTACACCCTCGGGACCGAACTGGTCGTAGCGCGCCCGCTTTTCCTTATCGGAAAGCACCTCGTAAGCCTCGTTTACCTCTTTAAACTTCTTCTCGGCCTCCTTGTCGCCGGGGTTTAAATCGGGGTGATATTTTTTTGCCGCCTTGCGGTATGCTTTTTTGAGGTCGTCGTCCGACACCGACTTGTCAACGCCCAAAACCTCGTAATAATCTCTTTTATCCTCAGCCAAAGCAATTTCTCCTACAAATATGTTAATAGCCTACGGCGGGAGCCTTGCCCCCGCCTACGCTTTTTTAATTACTGTTTATTGCTGTCGTCAACGTCGGTGTAGTCCGCCTCGTAAACATTCGGGTCGCCGCCCTGCTGTGCGCCGCCCGCCTGTGCGTTAGGGTCGCCCTGCGGGTTAGCCGCCTTGTAAACCTTCTCGCTTACCGCGAAAAGCTCCTTTTGCAGCTCCTCCTGCTTAGCCTTGATAGCCTCGATATCCTCGCCCTTAAGAGCCTCCTTAAGAGCTTCCTTAGCCGCGTCAATCTTAGCCTTTTCGTCGGCGGAAAGCTTATCGCCGAACTCGTTTACGGTTTTTTCGGTCTGATAAATCATCTGGTCGGCGTTGTTGCGGATGTCTACCGATTCGCGGCGCTTTTTATCCTCCGCGGCATACTGCTCCGCCTCCTTAACCGCCTTGTCAATGTCCTCCTTAGACATATTGGTGTTGGAGGTAATTGTGATGTTGTTCTCCTTACCCGTGCCTAAGTCCTTCGCCGAAACGTGAACGATACCGTTTGCGTCTATATCAAAGGTAACCTCAATCTGGGGGATTCCGCGAGGAGCGGGAGCAATGCCGTCAAGGTGGAATACACCCAAGGTCTTATTGTCCTTAGCAAACTCGCGCTCGCCCTGTAAAACGTGTACCTCAACCGAGGTCTGACCGTCCGCCGCGGTTGAGAAAATCTGGCTCTTCTTAGCGGGGATGGTGGTGTTGCGGTCGATAACCTTTGTGGAAACGCCGCCCATAGTCTCGATACCCAGTGAAAGCGGAGTAACATCCAAAAGCAGAAGTCCCTTAACGTCGCCGCCTAAAACGCCCGCCTGCAAGGACGCGCCGATAGCAACGCACTCGTCGGGGTTGATACCCTTAAAGGGCTCCTTGCCCATGAAGTTCTTAATAGCCTCCTGAACGGCGGGGATTCTTGAAGAACCGCCTACCATAAGAACCTTATTAATGTCGCTCTTGTTAAGTCCCGAATCGGAAAGCGCCTGACGTACAGGTCCCATAGTAGCGTCAACAAGGTCTGCGGTAAGCTCGTTGAACTTAGCCCTTGTAAGGGTGGTTTCAAAGTGCTTAGGACCTGTTGAATCTGCGGTGATAAAGGGGAGGTTAATGTCGGCGGTGGTCATACCCGAAAGGTCAATCTTAGCCTTTTCAGCCGCTTCCTTAATTCTCTGCATAGCCATTTTATCACCCGAAAGGTCGATGCCCTGCTCTGCCTTGAAGGTGCTTACAATATAATCCATTACGCGCTTATCAAAGTCGTCGCCGCCGAGTCGGTTGTTACCCGCGGTAGCCAAAACCTCCTGAACGCCGTCGCCCATCTCGATGATAGATACATCGAAGGTGCCGCCGCCTAAGTCGTAAACCATAACCTTCTGGTCGTCTTCCTTATCGATGCTGTAGGCAAGCGCCGCGGCGGTAGGCTCGTTTATAATACGCTTAACCTCAAGACCGGCTATCTTGCCCGCGTCCTTAGTAGCCTGACGCTGTGCGTCGGTAAAGTAGGCGGGAACGGTGATAACCGCCTCGGAAACGGTCTGACCGAGGTAGGCCTCGGCGTCCGCCTTAAGCTTTTGAAGAATGATTGCCGAAATCTCCTGCGGGGTGTACTTTTTTCCGTCAATCTCAACCGTGTGGGCAGTACCCATTTCACGCTTAATGGAGCTTATTGTGCGGTCGGGGTTGGTGATAGCCTGACGCTTTGCAACCTGACCTACCATTCTTTCGCCCGTCTTTGAAAAAGCAACTACCGACGGAGTGGTTCTCGCGCCCTCGGCGTTAGCGATAACCACAGGCTCGCCGCCCTCCATAACAGCTACACAAGAGTTTGTTGTACCTAAGTCAATACCTATAATTTTTCCCATAATAAATTCCTCCTGAAATGTGATTTTCTTAAATTTAATTTAGTTCGCTACCTTGACCATTGCGTGACGAATTATCGTGTCGCCCGTCTTGTAGCCCTTTTGCAAAACCTCGGCTATGACGTTTTCGCCCAAAGCTTCGTCCTCGATATGCATTACCGCCTCGTGAAGATTCGGGTCAAAGGCGTCGCCCTGTTTTGCGATTTCCTCAATGCCTAATTTTTCGGAAAGTCCCTCGAATTGCTTTATTATAAGCTCGATACCCTTAATGTAATCGGGGCTTTCCCTGTCCGCCTGAGCGGCGCGGTCAATGTTGTCGAGTATCGGCAAAAGCTGTTTTATTATTCCCGCTCTCGCGTACTCCGCAACCCCCGACTTCTCGCGCTCGGTGCGTTTTTTGTAGTTATCGAACTCCGCCGCCGTGCGAAGCAGAATGTCATTTTTCTTATCGAGCTCCGCCTTAAGCTTTTCAAGCTCGGCTTCTTTTTTGGATTTCTTTTCCTTTTTTGCCGTTTTTTCCTCCGACTTTTCCTCCGTCTGCGGCTTAACCTCAGCCTCAGTCTCTGTCTTTTCGGCTTCGTTTTCCGTAATTTTGGTTTCCTCTGCCACTCGTCTCATTCCTCCATATCCTGCCCTGCCTCGGTCATAATGTCCGAAAGCCTTAAGGCTGTATATTCAACGACGGGGATTAGCCTGTCGTATGAAATCCTGTTAGGTCCGATAAGCGCCACAGCGCCCTTAAGTCTGTCCTTGCCGCCATATTTCGCGGCGATTACGGTTTTGGAACTAAGCTCCCTAAAGCCCGTTTCGCTCCCGAAAACAACACCCAAGCCGCCGTTTATACCGCCGATTATTGATAGTATCGGCTCTTTAAGGCTTACAAGGGAAAGTATCCGCCGCGCCGCGGCTTCGCTTTCGCAGATATTGTAAAGCTCCGTCTCACCCGAAAGGCTTACGTCCGACTCCTCGATACTTGCCGCCGTCTCAAACAGCACCGACATAAAGGGGGATAAATCAAGCGAATCGCTTCCCGCGCTCGCTATAATGCTCTGCATATAGCCCTTTGTAAGCTCGGTCACAGGTCTTCCCTTGACCCTTTTTTCAACAAGCTCGCTGAATTTCAAAGCAAGCCCCGGCGTATATCCTAAGCCCGTGCGGAAAATTCGGCTTCGCGCCCTGCCGTCCTTCGTGATAAGCAAAAGCAGTACCGAATTTCGGCTGACGGGAATTAGCTCCGTGCGCCTTATTTCGGGGCTTGAGCCCGTACAAAAGCAGGTCACCGCGGGCAGTCCCGTAAGCTCCGACAAAAGCTCTCCCGCCATGCGCGGAATCGCCTCGGGCGCGGCGTGAAGATTTTTAAGCCCCGCGTCGATAAACGCCTTATCGCTTTCCGAAATTTTATCAGGTCGCATTAGGGTATCAACATAAAGCTTAAAGCCACGGCTTGTGGGTATTCTCCCCGCCGAGGTGTGCGGCTGGGTTAAAAGTCCCAAATCACAAAGCTCGCTCATCTCGCTTCTGAGCGTGGCGGAGGACGGAGCGTTTTTGAGGAGTAGGGTCAGCGCCTTTGAGCCTATCGGCTCGCCCGTTTTAATATAGGCGCTTGTAACCGCCGCCAAAACCGCCTGTTTTCTCGGTGACAGCTCCATCCGTTTCACCTCTTATTTGATTGATTTATGATTTAGCACTCCCAAACTTCGAGTGCTAACGATTATTATTATATGCACAAAATTCCAAAAGTCAATACTTTTTTCAAATTTTCTTTGACTTTTCCTGACCTTTTACAAATTATTAATATTTTGGACATAAAAACACGCCTATTCCCTCAAAAGGTATAGGCGTATTTGTATTATTTAACGGTCCTCCCCGTCCTTGTAATGCTCGTCCCACATCTTGCTTTTTTCCTCAGCAAGCGAGTTTCTTATATATAAAACCTTCGCCAAAGAGATATATGGCGTTAAGAACAGAATCATAGCGCCGGCTATTACCCAAACCTCAATTGCCGCAACCCATGTGAGAGAAAGGGTTAAGAAATCAATAAAAGCCGCCAGTACAATCAGCGCGGCAAACAGCAGAATCCACGGGAAAAAGGATAATTCCAGCAATAAGTATTTCAGAAATTTCCGTTTCATCACTTTAAGAGCTGTCTCTTATACACATCTCCGAGCCCACGAGACCTCTCTACAT
>CAMCIX010000072.1 GCA_945875045.1 uncultured Clostridia bacterium
CTACACACTGCATATCGTCGGCAGCGTCAGATGTGTATAAGAGACAGTTTCGCCCTCGATTTCTGAGGTAAGGCGGGCGAAATAGGCGGTGTTTTCCTCGGTTTTGCGGTCAAAATCTGAGAGAGCCTCGTCAATTTCACGGTAGGTTAACTGCGCCGCCGCAATTTTACTTTCCTGGGCGCGCAAAGCCTCCTTCGAATTATCGAGCGTATACAGCCAAAGCCCTATTTCAAGCTCCTTTTTGGTATCCGAAAGCTCCAAAAATTTCTGCGCTTTTTTGCTCTGCTCCTTAAGAGGACCGACTCTCGCCTCCAGCTCATCGCTTATATCGTGCAGGCGCAAAAGGTTATCCTCCGCACCCGCAAGCTTTTTTTCGGCTTCAAGCTTTCTGTAGCGGTACTTTGAAATTCCCGCCGCCTCTTCAAAAATGTCCCGGCGTTCGCCCGATTTTGAGCTTATAATATTGTCAATCTTGCCCTGACCTATCATAGAGTAGCCGTCCCGCCCGAGACCCGTGTCCATAAACAGCTCGTGAATGTCCTTTAATCGCACCGAAACGCCGTTTATGGCGTACTCGCTCTCGTGCGAGCGGTAATAACGCCTTGTAACGGCTACGTTATCGTTGTCAAAATTAAGGGTTCTGTCGGAATTGTCGATATTAAGGGTGACCTCGCAGTAGCCGTGGGGGCGGCGGGTTTCGGTTCCACCGAAAATTACGTCCTCCATAGACTGCCCCCTAAGGCTTTTTGTGGACTGCTCGCCCAAAACCCAGCGCACCGCGTCGGAAATATTGCTCTTTCCGCTGCCGTTAGGCCCTACTACGGCGGTTACGCCCTTGCCGAACCTTAAAACGGTTTTATCGGCAAAGGATTTAAAGCCCTGAATCTGAATAGAGCTTAACAGCATTTTTTACATCTCCCTTACAAGCTTAAAATCAAGCCCCTCTAAGCCGTCGTCGGGTTGAACGCGGCAATCGTAGCCCTTTGATTTTAAGAAAATTATATTTTTTCTTCCCTGTCCCGTCATTTTGGAAACGGCGGATTTTGCAACATTTATTGTGTATTTTCCCTTTTCTGAAAGCTCGGACAAAACCCCCGTAAGCATTATCTGGGATTGGCAGAGCTCGCTGAAGGCGGGGTGCCAAGGCCCCGCGATATATGCCTTCTCCTCAATAGAATGAAGTCCCAAACGGATAACCTTAATTCCGTTTTCGGTAAACATTTTATAAAGCCTTGAAGAAAGCGCAACCGCGCCGTCAAGGGTCTGGGGCTTATAGATATTATCGGCGTAAAGGGCGGCTAAATCGGTATCCTTTAACACTATAGTCGGGTAAATACGCACCGTGTCGGGCTGTAAAGCGATAAGCCTTTCGGCGGTTTTAATTGCGGAAGAATCGCTGTCCCCGTAAAGCCCCGTCATCATTTGAAGCCCTAATTCAAAGCCGTATTCGCGAATAAGGTGGGAAGCCCTTTCAACGTCGCCCGAGGTATGCCCCCTATTATTCATTCTGAGCACGCGGTCGTTCATACTCTGCGCGCCAAGCTCAATAGAGGTAACGTGACGCTCCCTTAAAAGGGATAAAATCTCATCATCTATCGCGTCGGGTCGGGTGGAAATTCGTATTCCCTTAACCGTTCCGTCCTCAACGTAGCGCGCCGCCGCCATTAAAAGGTCGGTCATATAATTGCGGTTAATAGCCGTAAAGCTGCCGCCGAAAAAGGCAATTTCCGCCGTTTCGGAAACAAAATTTCGGCTGCCCTTCGCCGCCGCTACCGCCTTTTCAACATCTGCCGCAGAGGGCGCCCAACAAACTCCGGTAATATACCGCTGATTGCAGAAGCTGCACTTATTGGGACAGCCGATATGCGGAACAAATATTGAAATATTCGAGTGGCTTTTGCTCATATTTCGGCACCCATCAGCTTTAATGCCTGCTTTGCCGCGGATTGCTCCGCCTGCTTTTTGCTTTTGCCCGAGCCCGAGCCTATAACATTGGAATTAAGACGAACCTCAACCGTGAAAAGCTTATCGTGGTCGGGACCGCTCTCTCCCGTCAAAATATAGGTAACCTCCTCCTCGGGATTGCGCTGAATAATCTCCTGCAAGGCGGTTTTGTAATCCTTAAACACCTCGTCGTCGGTATGCTTAAGCTCCCGCAGAACAAAGCGCATAACGTGCTTTCGCGCTACCTGCATACCGCCGTCAAGATAAATCGCCGCCAGCACCGCCTCAAAGGCGTCGGCTAAAATGGAGTCGCGCTCCCTGCCGCCGTTTTTTTCCTCTCCCTTGCCGAGCATTAAAAACTCGCCTAAGTGAAGCTCTCTTGAAAAGGCGCAGAGCGATTTTTCGCATACAAGCGAGGCGCGAAGCTTAGTAAGCTCCCCCTCGGGCATATTGGGGAAATTCTTAAAAATATAGTCCGACACTATTACCGACAGCACCGAATCCCCCAAAAATTCCAGTCTTTCATTAGAGGAAAAGCCGCCCCGCACCTCGTTCGCATAAGAGGAGTGGGTAAGCGAATTTTTAAGTAAATTAATATTTTTAAATTTATAGCCTAATTTTTCTTCTAAAGCTTCCATTTTAATTATCCTTTGAATCGTTCATCGCCAAAAGAGACGAAGAAATTTTATCTATAACGCCCGTTTCGGTAAATTTAATCGCCTGACCGACAGCGTTTTTTATAGCCTTTGCGTCGGAACTGCCGTGCGCCTTTATTACCGTTTTTCTAACGCCTAAAAGCGGCGCACCGCCGACCTCGGAGCTGTCCATAAGCTTTTTGACCTTGCTAAGATCCTTTTTTACGACAAGCGCCGCAAGCTTATTTGGTAGGCTTTTATAGAAGACCTCTTTTATAAGCGAGAAAAGGGTTGCGGCAGAGCCCTCTATAAGCTTAAGCGCGATATTGCCCGTAAAGCCGTCGGTTATAACCGCGTCGCAAACGCCCTTAGGCATCTCACGGGATTCAATGTTTCCAACAAAGTTTATGGGAGCGTCCTGCATTAGCTTGTAAGCCTCTTTTTGCAGTTCACCGCCCTTAGTGTCCTCCGTACCTATATTAAGCAGTCCTATCTCGGGGTTCTTCTTGCCCTCGACCCCCTCTAAATAGGCGCTCGCCATTATACCGAACTGGCAGAGCATTTCGGGTCTGCACTCGGCGTTAGCTCCCATATCCATAAGCATATAGTGACCCTTTGGAGCGGGAATAAGCCCTGCAAGGGCGGGGCGCTTTACCCCCTTAATGCGCTTTATTATAAGCGTACCGCCTACCACAACCGCGCCCGTTGAGCCCGCCGAAACAAAGGCGTCGGCTCTTTCCTCCGCAAGCTCCTTGAAGGCTAACGCCATAGAGCTTTCGGAGTGCGCCTTTAAAAGCGAGGTCGGCTCGTCGTGCATTGATATAACATCATCGGTATCGACGATTTTTAATTCTCCGTAAAATTTCAAATCATTTTCGGCAATTATTTCTTTAATTGTCTTTTCGTTTCCCGTAAGGGTGATTTCGGTACTGTATTCGTTTGACGCTAATGCCGCGCCCTTTATTATTTCGGTCGGGGCGTTATCCCCGCCGAAAGCGTCAACAACAACACGCATTTTAATTCTCCTCTATATTAATATCAAACCAATTAAGCGAACGGTTGGACAGAGCCGCGTACCGCTCACGCTTGTCCCTTATATGGGGCTCTATAGGCGGAATTATGCCGAAATTCGCCCCCATAGGTTGAAAATCGGCGACTGCGGGATTGCAGATATATGAAAGCAGAGCGCCCGTCATAGTAAAATCGGGAAGTATAAGCGGCTCTTTTCCGCAAAGCCTTGCCGCGGCGTTTATTCCCGCTATTATTCCGCTTGCCGCAGATTCCATATACCCCTCGACCCCCGAAAGCTGACCCGCGAAAAAGATATTTTCGTCGGCTTTAAGGGATAAATCGGGGCTTAGAAGCTTAGGCGAATTTATAAAAGAATTTCGGTGCATTACGCCGTAGCGCATAAACTCGGCATTTTCGAGCCCCGGTATCATAGAAAATACCCTTTTCTGCTCGGGGAATTTCAAATTGGTCTGAAAGCCCACTATATTAAAGAGGGTCGCCGCCGCGTTTTCCCGCCTTAGCTGTACCGCCGCCCAGGGTCTGTGACCCGTTCTCGGGTCGCGAAGACCTACAGGCTTTAAAGGTCCGAAACGGATTGAATCCTCCCCCCGCTTTGCCAAAATTTCAATCGGCATACAGCCCTCGTAAACATTTACGGGACGGTCAAAGCCGTGAACCGGCGCCGACTCGGCGGTAATAAGGGCGTTATAAAACGCCGTATATTCCTCCTTGTTCATAGGGCAGTTGATATAATCGTCGGTGCCCTTGCCGTAGCGGGAGGCGTAAAACGCCTTTTCCATATCAACGCTTTCCGCCGTAACTATCGGAGCGGCGGCGTCAAAAAAGCTTAAATTGCCGCCCTCGCAGAGCTTGCCTATTTCCTCGGCTAAATCACCGTCGGTAAGCGGTCCTGTCGCTATTACCGTAATGCCGTCCCTCGGGATTTCGGTGACGGTCTCGGTTTTTACCGTTATATTAGGGTGGGACTTAATTTTATCGGTGATAATTTGCGAAAACAAGTCCCTGTCAACCGCAAGCGCACCGCCTGCGGCAACGGCGCATTTGTCCGCCGCCGAAAGGCAGAGGGAATTAAGTCTCCGCATTTCCTCCTTTAACAGTCCCGCCGCAGAATCGACCCTTGATGCTTTAAGGGAGTTTGAGCAGACAAGCTCGGCTAATAAATCGCTTTTGTGGGCGGGAGTTTTTTTGGCGGGCTTCATCTCTATAAGCTCGGTTTTTATTCCTCGGGAGGCTATTTGCCACGCCGCCTCGCACCCTGCAAGACCGCCGCCAATAACCGTGATTTTATTCATCGGTCTTTTCTCCGCTCTTTTTAGTCGTTTTTTTCGCTCTTGTGGGACATTCGGAATTCATACAGTACTTTCTGCCTCTAATTCCGCTTATGAGATAGCCGCCGCACTCAGGGCAGACTTCGCCCGTGGGAATACCGGGGGCGGCAAAATCACATTCGGGATAGTTTGAACAGCCGTAGAAGGTCTTGCCCTTTTTGGACTTTCTCTTTAAAAGCTTCGCCCCGCATTTAGGACAGGGCTGTTTAACCTCGTCCTCGGGAAGCGGCTTTGTGTTTTTACATTCGGGGTAGCCGGGGCAGGCTAAGAACTTTCCGAACCGACCCGATTTTATAACCATATTTCTGCCGCACTTTTCGCAGACAATGTCGGTTTCCTCAACGGGAACCTTTACCCGCTTACCCTCAAGGGAGCTTTCCGCCTTGGTATAAAGCTTGTCGAAATCCTTGTAAAAATCCTTTATGGTATCAACCCAGCCGCGTTTTCCCGCGCCTATTTCATCAAGCTGTTTTTCAAGCCCGGCGGTGAATTTAACATCGATTATTTTATTGAAATAATCAACCATAAGGTCGGAAACAACCGTACCGAGCCCCGTGGGCTTAAGGGATTTTTTCTCCCGCTCAATATAATCGCGGCTTAAAATATTTGAAATTATCGGCGCGTAGGTGGACGGTCTGCCGATACCGTTTTCGTCAAGCGCCTTAATTAAGGTCGGCTCTGTATACCGCGCGGGGGGCTGTGTGAAGTGCTGATTGGGGGTAAGCTCCTTAAGCTTTAAAAGGTCGCCCTCCTTCATTTCGGGAAGAGCGCCGCCCTCCTCGGAATCCTCGTCCTTACCCTCCTCGTAAAGAACGGTAAAGCCGTCGAACTTAACCGAATAACCGCTTGCCTTAAACAGGTAGTCTCCCGCGGTTATATTTACATTTACCGTGTTCTGCACGCAAACCGCCATTAATGAAGCCAAAAAGCGCTCCCAAATAAGCTTGTAAAGCTTGTACTGCTCGGCGGTAAGGGAATCCTTTACCGTTTCGGGCGAAAGGGTAACTAAGGTCGGTCTGATAGCCTCGTGAGCGTCCTGCGCGCCGCTTTTGGTTTTAAAATAGCGCGGCTTTTCGGGGAGATATTTTTCGCCGAAACGACCCGCGATATACTTATTGGCGGCGGCTCTCGCCTCCTCCGAAATACGAAGCGAATCGGTACGCATATAGGTAATAAGACCCGTTGTGCCGACGCCGGGTATATCAACGCCCTCGTAAAGCTGTTGGGCGATACGCATTGTGCGCTGACCTGTAAAGCCCAATTTGCGGGACGCCTCCTGTTGAAGCGTGGAGGTGATAAAGGGCGGAGCGGGTTGCTTTTTGCGAATACCTCTTTTGAGCTCGCTAACCTTATATTCCGCACCCTCTAAGGCGGAAACAATTTTTCCCGCTTCCTCCTCATTAGGTATAACATCTATCTTTTTGCCGTCAGAGAAGCCGTAAAGCTTTGCCGAAAAGCTTTTTTTCGCGGCTAAAAGCTTAGCGTCAACCGACCAGTATTCCTCGGCGTTGAATTTTTCAATCTCCCGCTCCCGCTCAACAATAAGGCGCAAAGCCACCGTCTGAACACGTCCCGCCGAAAGCCCGCTTTTAACCTTTTTCCAAAGAAAGGGGCTTAGCTTATAGCCCACAATGCGGTCAAGGACGCGCCTTGCCTGCTGTGCGTCCACAAGGTCAATATTAATCTTATGCGGTTCTTTGATACCCGCCTTAACGCCTGTTTCGGTAATCTCGTTAAAGGCAACGCGGTTACACTCGTTCATATCGAGAGCCAATATCTGCGCTAAGTGCCAGGAAATCGCCTCTCCCTCCCTATCAGGGTCGGTTGCAAGGAGTACTTGGTCGCTGTTTGCGGCGGCTTCCTTTAAGGACTTGATTAAGTCCTTCTTGTCGGTCATATTGACGTATTGGGGTTTAAAATCGTGCTCTATATCGACTCCGAGCTTTGATTTCGGTAAATCGCGGACATGACCCATTGAAGCCATAACCTCATAGCCCGAACCTAAATATTTTTTTATGCTTTTTACCTTTGTCGGTGACTCAACAATTACAAGCTTAGACATTTATTTCCTCCGAGTAATTATTTTTCGGTAATTTCGTAGCGGCCGCCCGGCAGAGCGCGGATTAAAAATTCAAGCTCCAGCTCGGTAAGCGCCGCAAGAATTTCGGACGAGCTAAGACCCGTCCCGCTGATTTCATCAGGATAAAATTTATGCTTATCTAAATGATTATATACTATTTTTGCCTCTTTGGAAAGAGTTTCATTTGATAAATTTTTGTAAACTTTCTTCTCTTGGGTATTTTCTACCGTTTTTTGCGGCTCTTCATAGGCTTTTTTAACATCTATTTTATCGGGAAAACGCGGTATATATTCATTAAAAATATCAGAGACGTCCAAAAGCGGTCTTGCCCTGTCTCTTATACACATCTGACGCTGCCGACGAT
>CAMCIX010000073.1 GCA_945875045.1 uncultured Clostridia bacterium
ACACACTGCATATCGTCGGCAGCGTCAGATGTGTATAAGAGACAGACCTCCGACAGACTCATAATCGCTTGGCAGGCAAGCTCCTTGTTTTTTTGCCTTTCAAGCTCGGTCTGAGGGGTATGTGTATAATCTATAAACTCATCGAAATTTTCAAAACCGCCATCCGCTCCGCCTAAAAGTGAGCTGAACGGGGTTTCGTTTGCGCTGTGTTTATCATCGTTTTTACTGATTCACCATTTGCTGCAGCGGAATTCGTTATATACCGCTCTTGTAACCTTTATTTCCTCATGTTGCAACGTTATTGTGTTGAATACCGTGACCGTATATTTTTTTGCCATTTTGCCTTTCCTCCGTGATTTTCAGATTTCATTTGTTGAGAAATCTGAACTCACGGGTACTCGGCTATATAGCAAAGCCAGTTTGTTGTAAACATAAAGTCCTTTCCCGTGCAATCCGAGAAAGGACTCCAATCGCCGTACAAGGGTTTTACCGGGTAAACAAAAAAGCTCAGTACAAATCAAGACCAATAGATATAATTATCCTGTAGGATTTCTATTGTTCTCGACCTTGTACGGTGCTTGGAAGACGCGGTCATAGACCGGCTCCGCTTGCACGAATTAAAGTCATTTACTTGTATTTTTTCTTTCCGTTGTAATATATTTTCAGTTGGGTAGTTCGCTTTCTCCTGTCATCATGACAGGTGGCACCTTCCACCAAGTCGGCGCAATAACCTCTTGGCTGAAGGTGTATTTTTTTGCCACTTTATCTGCTTCGAATTTTGTAAAGCAAACTGCTTTTGCCGCCTTTGGTTCGGTATCGTTGTTCGGTTTCAAGCAGTCCTGCTTTCCGCAAATCCTGTAAGGCTCTGCGGACGGTGGATTGTGACAGCTTTAGTTCTGCCGCTATGGTGGGAATGGCCGGCCAACACTCACCGTCCTTATTGGCTCTGTCCGCAAGATAGATATAAACGGATACCGCACGGTGCGAAAGCTCCATGCGGTATAAAAAATTAAGCTTGCTCACTTGGTTTCACCTCCTGTTTTGCTCTGCTTGGCGGGGTGTGCCTTCGGCTCGGCGGTTCGGTTTTTAAATCGTTACCGCCTTTTTTCTTATCTGATGGTTTTTCGGGTGAAGTCTGTTGAGGCTCATTGCTTTGGCTCTCCGCCTGATCTTGACCGCTCGCTGTTGCGGCCGCCTCCGCCTCCTTCATTTCTTCATACTCCGTTTTCCGATACTTCTTCATAATACCGGTTATAATCTCCTGTTTCTCGGCGTATTCCACCTCACGGTCGCCGTTGTCGGTTACGGTGTAGGGGTCTTTCTCATTAAAACTAATACCCCAATTTTTGAAAAGCTTGAGCCTGACTCTCATCGGGTGTACGCCTGTTTTCATCACAACAAACTGTCCTTTGGGCATTGATTTTAATTCGTCGGGTGTGAGTAATGGGCGTTCGATCATCTGTAGTGACTGTGAGGGATCATTCTTTGAACGGCTGACCGAGCCGGACATTACGGTTCGACTGCCCAGGGCTTTGGAGAGTACCTCTGCCGAGGAGCTGTTTGGAGCAAAGCCGCCGAATATTGTGAGCTGTGTGTTATCTACAATGATTTCCGCGCCCTCTTTGCCATAGTTTTTGTCAAGCTGTGAGAAGGACTGAATGATCGGTACAATCTGCAATCGCCTTGAACGGGAAGCAGAGAACATCATCTCTGCGGATTCTATTTTCGGCAATGTTCCGAACTCGTCACAGAAGAAAATACAGCGGTTTTTGAGCTTACCCTTGTTTTCATCTGCTACGGCGAGGATTTCTCTGTATAGCTGTTGAATGATCAATGAGATCATAAAGAAGGTGTTGGGATTTTCCTCCGGCATGATTACGAAGATAGCCGATTTCTCATTGCAGAACTTTTCTGCGTCAATTTCGGTATCAAAGCATAGGAGCTGTTCCAGTTCCGAATCGAGGAAAGAGTTCAGTCGGGACAGTGCCGTACTCATAACGCTTGCCATACTTTGCTCGGCTGTATTCAGTGCGGCTCCCGCAAACCACTTGGCTTTATGGTCGTTCGGTAAAAGCTCCATAAGCTGTTGAAACTGATTTTTTCCTTTTCTGCTTGAAGGGGCGAGTAGCTCTTGTATGATCTTAAATACCGATACAATGTGGCGTTTCTGCGGCTCACAGAACTCTGCCACAAGCAGAATAGTTGCAGTCAATAAGCCCTCGGCGGCGTCATAGAAGTACGCATTCTGACCGAAGCTCGCCGCGTCCATACCGGATAGAATAATGGTTTTAGAGATAATCTTGGCGTATTTCTCGGCTTTTGCTTTGTATATGAGCTTGTTCTCTTGCTGATATAAGTCCATATACTTGTTGACGAGGTGCAAAAGATTATTGCCGTTGGAGCGTGTAGGATTACGCAGGTCAATGACCGAAACATTGTAGCCGTAGCCTTTGGCGATGTTGCCGTAGTTACGCATAACATCGCCTTTGGTGTCGGTTGAGAGGAACGACATTCCAGAAGCGCAGGCATACTCAATACAGGGGTACAGCCAGAATGCGGTCTTGCCGACGCCCGCCGCACCGATCATCAGCGCATGGACATCTCCTGTATCCACCATAGCGGTAGTATGATGCTTGCCGCCTGTGCATCCCACCACGATTCCCTGCGGCAGAGCTTCCTCCGGTTGTTCTTTCTTCTTTTTGAAAAAGCGGCGCTTTACAATTCGGGACACAGTCGGCGTTTCGCCATTTGCCGCTTGCTCGCGCCACTTCTCAGGTGTAAACGGAATATGATTATATATTTTCCGTATCTCAGATTTGGTCGCCCACCGTGCCGTTCCGTGCTGACCGTCACCGACCGTCTTGGATTTAATACTGTTGAGGTTATAGATGTGGGCAAGTAAGGTAACGCCGCCGAGGATACAGAACATCACGACGGCGACGAAGATCAGAGTTGTAATACCTGACACGGTTCTTCACCTTCTTCCTCATTTTCATTGGATACAGAAAACTCCGCGCCGGAGCGCGGAGCATTGCCGTCGGCTGCCAGCCGATCCTCGTTCCAATCCTTATGGTTCGGAACGAGGATTTCGTGCTGTATACCTTGTGTAAACAACTTATCGGATATTCGTTTGTTTGCTTTCTGACCGGCTTCATCATTATCCAAACAAAGATACACCTTTTTTATATTCGGATTGTCTTTCAGCATTTGAAAAAGCACCCTGTCCGAAACGGAACAGGATGCCGCATAGCTGTGTGAGCGCCAATTGTTTTTGTGAATGGATATAAAAGAAAGCATATCTATAGGCGCTTCAAATAGATATAATTCGTTATCTGTACCAACCCAGTGAAAGCTGTACTCAGGTATACTGCTGTCGGCATTTCCTTTGTAGGAACTTTCGCTGCCTGTACCACGTTTATGCGCATGGCGAGGTTTGCCGTCCATATCGTAACCAACGAACACAGCGTTGTGATAATCAGCCGATTCATAGATCATCTTCTGATGCACAAAGGCGTTCAGCACATCGCGGTCGATTCCGCGGCAGGTTAAAAGATAGGCATACACACGCCGCATATTATCGTTTTTCGGTGGCAGCTCAAAGGGCTTTGTTTCTTTCACAATGGGCGGCGATACCATAAGCGTTCCGCCGCAACCGCCGAGCAGATATTCCATTGCTTCTACATAGGACTTGTTATAATACCTTCGGACAAAATCAATGGCGTCACCGCCTACTTGTTCGTATTGGTGATACCACAGATTACCGTGCACGGTGACCTTCTGTGATCCGTCACGCCAGACATACTCCTTGCCGGAGCGTTTTAATGTTTCGCCAAGGCTTTGCAGCAAAGAGACAAGATCGGTCTGCCGTGCCTGCTCTTTCTGCGCGTCTGTAAAATGAATATATTGGGACAAAATAATACCTCCTATCCTTGTCGCAGACCGTGAGCCTGCTTTTTCTCGTCAATTTTTCTTTTTAATTTGCGGTCGATGGCAATGCCTTTTCCTCTGCGCTCGTCCTCCAATCGGTTTTGAATCATGCGGCCGAGATGATGCAGAAGACGGATACTCGCCAAAGCCGCCGACCAATTTCCGCCTGATTTTATGCTGTGCAGAAGCTGTTCGGCGTACCGGTTGCCGTGTTCTGCGGCGGCGGACAGATAGAACATCGCCTTGGTATAATCACACTCTGTTTCTTTGCCGTACAGATACAGTTTTCCAAGTTGGTATTCCGCAAAGTCATTGCCGTTCTTTGCGGCAATTTCAAAGTTACGGATTGCCCGAAGGACATCCTTGACAGCGTCCTCGGTGAGTAATATCTTTCCCGCAAGATAGGCGGCATAGGGGTTGTCCTGTGCGGCCGCTCTTTCAAGATAGCCGACAGCCCGTTCCAAATCCTGCGGAATGATTTCTCTGCGGTACAACAGCTTGCCGAGAATATATTGCGCCGGAGCGAAGTGCTTGTCTGCCGATTCGGTCAGAAGCCTAATCGCTTCGGGTATATTCTGCAAGAGCAATATTCCGTCGAGGTATGCCTTGCCGAGCATATATTTCGCATAACGGTTTCCTTTATCTGAGGAGCGTTTCAGTAGTTCCTCCGCGCGGGGCAGGTCTTGTTCGACATCTGTTTCTTGAAGCAAGGTCTTGCCGAGTAGATATTCGGCGTACTGATTGCCGTTTGACACCGCATCTTCCAGCCACACCAAGGCGTAATCAATATTTTTAGTTACATCCTCACCACGGAGGAACATTTTACCGAGACGGTATTTGGCGGCATCACAGCCGAGGTGTGCCGAGTCAATAAGCAGATCCACCGCCGCGTCGGGATCGTAGTCCTCGCTCTCGCTGTCGAGCAGTTCCTTTGCCTGATGATAGAGATTCCACATAACAGATTTCTTTTCTTTATCGGTGAGAGGAGGTTCGGTTTCTTCATCTGACGGTTCGGGATCGGAAGCAGACTGTTCCTCCGGCTCGTCCATCGGGAACCTGTCGGCGAGAATATTTATCGCCTCCTGTATGACAGCATTTTTAACAGTCTTGAATTCGGGATTATCGACAAGCGGAATCCGAGGAGGCAGTTCCTGCGTATAGGTGAGTAGGATTTCCTCTTTCTGCTCATACCACAAATCATAGAGCACGGCTATGCGTTCATCGGCGGCAAGCTCGTCTACGATGCGATTCACAATTGCTTTGACATCATCTTTCAGATAGCCATACTGCTTTTTGCCGCTTATTTTGGATAACCTATCGGCGAGCTGCAAAAGCATTTCTTCGAGCTTTGGATTATCATAGATGCCGCTGTTGATTCTCGAAACAATTTCCGCAATCACTTCACGGCTCCCGCTTCGGAGCTCGTCACGACGCTCAGTCTGTTTTTCATATACACAGAGAAGTTCTTGGGCAAATATGTCACTTGCAAATGCCGAGCGCAAATTCATCACGCCGCGCTTAGACAGATACGGCTTGATGCCCTCGTCCGCATACACCATAAGATGCACATGGGGATGGTGTGATTCGTTATGAAAAGCTGCGTACCATTTCAGATGCTCCATCGGTATTTTGAAGTTTTCAGCGAGAGCCGCTGTCTGTGTGCGGAGCATATCCCGCCAACGTTCACCGACATTGTATCCAAGCCGTTCCGCATCCTCACGGCGCAGAGATATAATTACCGTCCATACATTGCCGCCGTAGTGATTCAGCTCATCCGACACCTCATTCAGCTTTATCTGAACGCCGTCATCAGTAAACAGTCCGTGTGTTCCGAAACGCTGAGCCCTCGGTCGGGTAGCAATATAGTCAGCGTAGGTTTTGGTCTGCATAACCTCGTATGAGTTATCTTCAAGGGCGCGGGCGATGAATTCCGAAGCGTTTCCCACAGTCGGCTCTTTCAGATAGTCCTCATACTCCAACATTTCTTTGCTGTCGGGAAAGTCAGTAAGGATTTTTTCAATGAGTTGCTGTTGCTTTAGAGAAGATGGTGCGAGCTTAAAGGATTTATCTATCTTATCCACGCCTTCTCTTGTTGCAATATATTTTGCATAGCCGCCGACACTTGTTCGAGCATTCGGTTTCAGATATTTGAACTTGGTGATCAGCTTCGCCATACATCATTATCCTTTCTGCCAGTTGAGCGCATCCTCGAATGAGAAGCCGCCGCCCAGCCGCTTGACTTCTTTTACACATTCTCCACGCAGTCGTTCGAGTGATGTGGGATCGATGTCCTGTGTCGCCGCAATAAGATTTTGCACGATAGCAATTTCAACCGCCAGCTTAAACATCATACGGTTCTGTCGGTTATCGCTGTTGTCTACGATTGCCTTGAGGGTGGAGGTCACCACTTTCGGCAGGTATCCTCTTGCATTTTCTGTGCTGAGATATCCGGCGTAGAAGACAATTGCCTTCTCGATGAATTCCGATCTGCTGCGACAGTCGTCTTGCTCGTACAGTTTGTCGACCAACTCCAAGATAGACGGTTTAAACCAGCTTTGAAACCGTCTTTTTACCTCTTTTTCTCTTTTCTGTTCCTTATCCATAGGATTTTCCTCCTTCCTGCATACGGCACCGAGGACGGCACCGTGTTTTTTCCTTGAAACACTGCGGTTTCTTGGGTTTACGGCACCGTACTTAGTCGGCATCCCCTGAAATACGGCACCGTAATTTTCAGCAGCTTCAAACCGTCAAAAACCCTTGTGCGGTCGGCGTTGCCGTCCGCTGTGAGCCGAGTCGAGTGCCGTTTTACGGCACCGACTCTTTCACCTGCTTGCCTTTCCACCCAACGAAAGGCAGAGAAAATTCCGTTTTTACTGCCTGATTCGTTTCCTCCTGAAACCGCCCAAATTTCGTTCGAACGTCCTTTCGCTTGTGTTTTCCCGACCTCGGCGTGAAACTCGCCACACGAGGCGACACGGTGGCTCACAAGGGGCTACATCTGTATCGTCGGAGCATCAGACTCATCCTCGTTGGTAGTTTCATCCGACAGATCAATCTCTTTGCCGGCGAGACTGTTATTAAAAATTTCACGGCGGCATTCTTCGTCACGGTAATCGGAACGGAATGCTTTGTACGCCGCTACCGAAAAATCATGCAGGGTGTATGTCCACCATGCGTTATCACTGCTGTCGCAGATGCTGACATTGCCTTCGTCCAAATCAAACTCGACAAGCGCAGTGATGCGTTCGTCCGAATTGATATCCGTGCAGGCTTCATTGAACTCTTTAAGGCTTATGGGATTTGTTTCTATAAAGGCGGCTGCGAGAGTTTCGGGATTTGCCGACAGCTCACCTCGGTCATAGAGACGGTATCGGTATGCCGCCTGCATCGGTGTGCGGAAGTGGTCGCTTGTGAAATGATAATCCTCGCCGTTTTCACGGATAT
>CAMCIX010000074.1 GCA_945875045.1 uncultured Clostridia bacterium
TACACACTGCATATCGTCGGCAGCGTCAGATGTGTATAAGAGACAGGGTATAAGGCGCGCTCTGAACGTCCTCGCCGCCCGAAACAACCTCGATAATAGGCAGTCCGAACTTCTTTGCGAACGCCCAGTCGCGGTCGTCGTGGGCGGGAACCGCCATAATAGCGCCCGTGCCGTAGGAAATAAGCACGTAGTCCGAAATGAAGATAGGAACCTCTTTTTTATTTACGGGGTTTACCGCGGTAACGCCCTTCAGTCTTACGCCGGTCTTTTCCTTTGCAAGCTCGGTGCGCTCAAAGTCCGACTTCTTAGCCGCCTCTTGCTTGTAGGCTAAAACCTCGTCCAAATTTTCAATTTTGTCCGCCCACTTTTCAATCAGCGGATGCTCGGGCGACATTACCATATATGTAACGCCGAAAAGAGTGTCCGCACGGGTGGTGAAAATTTCAAACTCGTCGCCTGTACTTGCGGTAAATTTAACCTGCGTACCGTAGGAGCGGCCTATCCAGTTGCGCTGTTGGGTCTTTACGCGGTCGATAAAATCAACATTTTCAAGTCCCTCAAGCAGCTTTTCGGCATAATCGGTGATTTTGAGCATCCATTGGCTTTTTTCCTTGTGGATTACCTCGCTTCCGCACCGCTCGCAATGACCGTTTACTACCTCCTCGTTTGCAAGCACGCACTTGCAGGAGGTACACCAGTTAACCGACATCTTCTTTTTATAGGCAAGTCCCTTTTTAAAGAGCTGTAGGAAAATCCATTGAGTCCACTTGTAATAGGACGGGTCGGTGGTGTTAATTTCCCTGCTCCAGTCAAAGGAAAAGCCTAAAGATTTAAGCTGTCTTTTAAAGTTTGCGATATTGTTTTCGGTTACGATAGACGGGTGAATGTGATTCTTTATCGCAAAATTTTCGGTGGGAAGACCAAACGCGTCCCAGCCCATAGGATAAAGCACGTTATAGCCCTCAAGCCTTTTCTTGCGGCTTACAATATCAAGCGCGGTGTAAGAGCGCGGGTGACCTACGTGCAGTCCCTGTCCCGACGGGTACGGAAACTCCACAAGCCCGTAAAACTTAGGCAGAGAATAATCGTCCTTTGCGGCGAAGGTCTGCTTTTCGTCCCAAATATCCTGCCATTTTTTCTCGATTTTTGCGTAATCGTATGTCTTTGACATTATTAATCCCCCTCGGATTCGGTAAGAATCTCGTCTAAATTTACCTGCTCGCCGTCGCTCCACATTTTATCGAGATCGTAAAACTCGCGCTGGTCGCGGCTGAAGACATGTATTATAACCGAGCCGTAGTCAAGCACTATCCAGCCCGTGGTTTTTCCCTCAATATGGTGGGGTGTAACTCCCGCCTCATTAAGCTTTTCCTCGACCTCATCCGCAAGGGCGCGAACGTGGGTTGAAGAGGTCGCGGTACACATTAAGAAATACTCGGCTAAAACCGTAAGGTCGGCAACCTTAACGGCGTTTAGCTCCCTTGCTTTTTTTGCATTTAACGCGTTAGCCGCGATTTTTAAGATTTCAAATGATTCCAAATTTATTCCTCCGAATTAGTTTTTTAAAACAGCCTGATTATAAGCCTGCACGGTATCGGGGTGAATGGCTCTGCCCTGATTTACAAGGTCTGTTATCGAATACTCAAGAGCGTAAACAAACGCCTTTTCGAGGGATTCATCAACATATTTTCTGATAACGTCCACGTCCTCGTAATCCCTGTCCTTTGATGTAAAATCCGCAAGATAGAGAATTTTCGCCGGTAGGGACATACCCGCCTTTGCGGTGGTGTGATAACGTATGGCGTCTATTATTTCGGGGTCGTTTATTTCCAAAATGTTTTTAACATATAAAGCGCCCGACATCGCGTGCCACAGCTTTTTCGCATTTTGCTCAACGTCGCTTAGAATTATACCAAACTCTTTAAAGATTTGCAAGTGTTCTTCGTCGGGAGCGTTCTTTGTAATATCGTGAAGCAGTCCCGCAAGGTATGACTTTTCGCTGTCACCGCCGTATTTTTCGGCAAGCCGCTTAGCCTCGTCCGCAACGCAGAGCGAGTGATAATAACGCTTTTCGTTAAGTCTCTTTTGGAGTATTGCCTTTAAAGCCTCATAATCGGTTTTATTTTCCGCCACCGTAAATTCCTCCGTCCTTAATGTAGTCATATATTTTTTCGGGCAAAAGCTCCCGCGATTTTTCGGTGTTATTTCTTATATATGTGGACGAAACCGACGTTATAATTTCGCTCATAACCGTGATTTTCATTCCCATCTCCGAAAGCTCTTCCGCTTTTCGGTCAAACTCGGCGTTGTCGGTATCGGTGCGCCTGAAAACGGTAAAGGAAATCATTTTCATAAGCTCCTCGTACCTGTACCACTCTTTAAAGGAAATAAGCATATCCCCGCCGCAGACAAAGGTAAATTCCCTTTGCGGATATTTTTTTAAAAACTCGGTCACCGTGTCATAGGTGTAGCTTTTGCCCTCCCGCTCAAACTCCGCAAGGCAAAGCCTTACCTTCTTAAAATCGTCGGCGATAATGCGGCACATTTCTATTCTGTCCCTATCGTCGGCTAAAAAATCGCACACCTTGTGGGGCGGTATTTTATCGGGCATAAGCCAGATTTCTTCAATTTCGGGGCGGTTATCAAGGGCTTTAAGCATCTGATAATGCCCGATATGCGGCGGGTTAAAGGTTCCGCCGAAAATTGCGGTAAGTCCCATATTATTTAACAAGCTTAATCTGCTTGTTTTCCTCGCTCTCCTTATA
Source organism: uncultured Clostridia bacterium (assembly GCA_945875045.1). Classification (GTDB taxonomy): domain Bacteria; phylum Bacillota; class Clostridia; order Oscillospirales; family Acutalibacteraceae; genus UBA737. The sequence continues at coordinate 2,766 of CAMCIX010000074.1, forward strand.
AAGCACAAAGCGCGAGCCTATTACCTGAACCACGTCCGCCCCTGTTTTTTCCGCTATTTCCTCCGCCGTTTCTCGGGGTGTGGTCGGACAGGTTTCAAGTGTGCGAAGCTTTATAAGCTCCCTTGCTTCAAGCGCGTCGCTTACCTGCTTTACGGTGTTTTCACTAACGCCCGATTTTCCGACCTGTAAAATTGTCTCAAAGCTGTTTGCAAGCCCTCTTAGCTGGGCTCTCTGTCTGCTGTTTAGCATTAATCATTCTCCGTTTTAAATGTATTTTTGAAGCTCCGCCTTAAAGGCTCTGAGCGCGTTACCTCTGTGGCTTACCCTGTCCTTTTCCTCGGGGGTCATTTCGGCGTAACAGCCCGCCTCGCACACAAAGAGCGGGTCGTAGCCGAAGCCGCCCTCTCCGCTGCACCTTTCGGCGACATAGCCCTTACACTCGCCCCTTACGGTAAACTCCCTGCCGTCGGGGAAAACGCAGGCAATAGCCGAAACAAAGGTCGCGGTGCGTTTTTCACGGGGTACGTCCTTTAGCGCCGCCAAAAGCTTTTCGTTATTTGAAGCGTAGGTGGCTCCCGTTCCCGAATAGCGCGCGGAATAAAGCCCCGGCGCGCCGTCCAAAATATCAACGCTTAATCCCGAATCGTCCGCAACGGTCATAAGTCCCGTCGTTTTAAAGCCCGAATGTGCCTTTAAAAGGGCGTTTTCCTCATAGGTAGTACCCGTTTCCTCAACCTCGGGAAGCGGCTTTTCCAAATCATTTTCGCTTAGAACCTCAAAGCCCATAGGCTTTAAAATTCTTTCAAGCTCCTTTAATTTGTTGTGATTTTTTGTTGCGATAAATACCTGCATTGCTTTACTGCTCCTCAAAAATTCCGTCCGCAAACTCGGCGGCGTTAAAGGGCTGTAAATCGTCTATTCCCTCGCCCACGCCGACAAATTTAACGGGTATGTTAAGCTCGTTTCTTATAGCTACTATTATACCGCCTTTTGCCGTTCCGTCAAGCTTTGTTAATACAATTCCCGTAATATCGGCGACATTTTTAAATTCACGCGCCTGATTTACGGCATTTTGACCTGTTGCCGCGTCTAACACAAGCAGGGTTTCTACCGAGGAATCGGGCAGCTCCCTTGCTATTACGCGGTAGATTTTAGCAAGCTCGTCCATAAGATTTTTCTTGTTGTGAAGTCTTCCTGCCGTGTCGCAGATAATTACGTCCGCGCCCTTTGATTTAGCCGAGGATATGGTATCGAATACCACCGAGGCGGGGTCTGTACCCTCCACGCTTTTCACCATTGAAACCCCCGCTCTTTCCGCCCAGATACCTAACTGGTCGATAGCGGCGGCGCGGAAGGTGTCGGCGGCGCCCAATACAACCTTTTTACCGTCCTTTTTAAGCTGTGCGGCGATTTTGCCTATCGAGGTGGTCTTGCCCACGCCGTTTACGCCGATAACAAGTATGACAGACGGCTTGGTATTAAGGTTTAAGCCCTCGTCCTCGCCTAACATCTCTGCTATGATTTCCTTCATCATACCCTTGATTTCTTTAGGGTCGGTAACGCCCGTCTCCTTGATTTTTTTGCGGAGTCTTTCACAGATTTCCTGCGCCGTCACAACCCCCACATCCGACATAACGAGGGTCTCCTCAAGCTCCTCAAACAGCTCCTCGTCAATTTTGGTAAAGCTGTTTATAATGCTGTTTACGCCGTTTGAAATCGAGGCTCTGGTTTTGTTAAGCCCCTCTTTGATTTTACTGAAAAATCCCATTGCTGTCCCGCCTTTATAATTAATTTATGCTCCCTGTGAAAGAAGCGCCTTTTCAAGCTCGGCAACATTAAGCTCCAAAAGCTTTGTAACGCCCTTTTCCTGCATTGTCACGCCGTAGAGCATATCCGCCGCCTCCATTGTTCCTCGGCGGTGGGTAACGCATATAAACTGGGTCGAAAAATCCGACCGTTTCATATAATCGGCAAAGCGGTCCACGTTAATATCGTCGAGCGCGGTGTCAACCTCGTCGAGGAAGCAGAAGGGCGGGGCGTTTACGCGCATAATCGCAAAGTAAATCGACAGGGCTATAAGCGCCTTTTCGCCGCCCGAAAGTCCGTCAAGGCTCGGGACGTTTTTGCCCGGAAGCTTTACATTAATATCAATTCCGCTTTCAAGCACATTTTCAGGCTCTGAAAGGGTAAGGCTCGCGCTCCCGCCGCCGAAAAGCTCGGTAAAGGTCTTGGAGAAATTCTCGTTAATCTTGTTAAAGCCCTCGGTGAAAATATCCTGCATCTGGTGGGTCAGCTGATTTATAAGCTTGTGAAGCTCTGCCCTTGTGGTCTCGACGTCGTTAATCTGCGCCGACATAAACTCGTAACGCTCGCTAACCTCCTTATATTCCTCGATTGCCGAAACGTTTACGTTTCCGAGACCGCGGATTTTCGACTTAATCTCCGCAAGCTCTTTTTTAGCCTCGTTCGGCTTTTCGATATGAATACCGATTTTTTCGGCTTCGCTTCTGGTTAGCTGATACTCGTCGTAAAGCTTTCTTATAACGTCGTCATATTCCTTTAGCATAACCTCCTTGCGCTCGGTAAGGCGGGCTAATTCCCCGCCGATTTTCTCGCGCTGTGAGGTCTGCTCCCTCTCGCCGGTGCGTAGCTCAAGCCCCGCCTTTTCGGTCTGGTTACGCTTTTCAAGCAGTTCTTTTATATTTTGCTCGGACTCTGCGATTTTAAGCCTTATTTCCTCTGTTTTCGCCGCCGATTGCTCGGTTTTTAGTAGTAAATCGGCGTTTTTAAGCTCAAACTGCGCGATTTCCTTTTCGATCGCCTTTTGTCTTTCGGCTCTGCCCGCAATCATTGCCCGCAAATCCTCGGCTGATTTTTCGAGAGCCTCGGCGTCCTTTTGAAGTTCTATTACCGCAAGCTTTGCAGAGGTTATTTCCTCCGCCGCCTTTTCCCTTTCGGCGTTGAGGTTGTCCCTGCCGCCCGTCATTTTATCGATTTCCGACTGTACCAAAGATTTTTTGCCGTCAAGCTCGGCAATAGCCGTTGCCGCCGCGGCGGATATTTCTTTAAGCCTTTTAAGCTTTTCTTCTCCGCTCGTTATCTCGTCGGAAAGCTGTTTAAGGGAAACTTCAAGGCTTGTCTTTAAATCGTCCAGGCGTTTAAGCTCGGCAAGCGCGCGAATTTTGTCCTCGTTAGCGGTGGTGATTTCGGCGTTTTCGGCGGTAATGTCGGCTTTAACCGCCGCCGCCGACTCCTTAGCCTCATTAAATGCCTTTTCGGTTGCGTTCGCCTTTTCGCTTAGCTTTATGACCTCGGCTTCAAGCGCCTTAATGTCGCCCGAACGGCTTAAAAGACCCGCGCTTTTTACAAGCGAGCCGCCGGTAAGGGAGCCGCCGGGGTTTACCACCTGACCGTCAAGGGATACTACCTTTACTCGGTAGCCGTATTTCTTAGCAATAGCCGCCGCCGAATCAATGTCCTCCGCGACTACAACCGCTCCCAAAAGATATTTTATAATCTCCCCGTATTTTTCGTCCGCCCTTACAAGGTCGCCCGCAATACCTATAAAGCCCGCCAAGTCCTCGAAGCCGTGTTCCTTAAATTCCCGCGCCTTAATTGTCGCAACAGGCAAAAATGTCGCTCTGCCGCCCTTGTTGGTTTTAAGAAAGCTTATCGCCCTCTTAGCATCCGCCTCGGTTTCGACCACAATATTCTGTATCGCCGCTCCAAGGGCGGTTTCCACCGCAACGCTGTATTTTTTATCAACTGAAATAAGGCTTGAAACAGGACCGCAAACTCCCCTGAGAAGTCCCTTTTTTGCCTCTCCCATTACCGCCTTTACGGAATGGCTGAAGCCCTCCATATTGTTTTCAAGCTCCCTTAAAATCTTAATGCGGCGGCGCTTTTCCTCGGTATCAAGGTGAATACCGTCAAGCTCCGCTTTTAATTTTTCGGCGGTTTCTTCCTTTGATTTAAGCCTTAATTCATAGCCTTTAACCGCATTTTGACGGCTTAAAATATTCTCGCTTATACTGTCGATAAGGCTCTCGGTTTCTTTAAACTCCGCGGTTAATTTTTCAATTTCGTCGCGGTACTGTGCGATTTGCGCGTCCGCCGTTCCCTTTCGGGCAATAATTTCCTCTGTCGCGCTGTCGGCGGTGACCATTTCCACCCGTCTGTCGGCAGTTTCGGCAGTAAGCGCGTTAAGGCTTTTAACCTTATCCTCGATTTTGCGGGAAATGCTCTCGCTGTCGTTAAGCATCTCGGAAAGCCTGTTTTCAAGGGCTTTAAGGTGATTTTCAAGCTCGGACTTCTCTTTATTCTTTAATTCCGCCTGCCCGCGCTTTTGCTCGATTTCCCTTTGCGCCTCGCTGTCCGACCTGCCTAATTGCTCGGTTTCGGCTTTAAGGCGTTCTATAGACTGATTATTGTGTTCAATATCGTTGTTTATAACCGTAACCGCGCCGTCGTTCTTTACGATTTCCTCGTTAAAATTGGAAATATTAAGCCTTTCGCCCTAGATTTCTGAGGTAAGGCGGGCGAAATAGGCGGTGTTTTCCTCGGTTTTGCGGTC
>CAMCIX010000075.1 GCA_945875045.1 uncultured Clostridia bacterium
TGCATATCGTCGGCAGCGTCAGATGTGTATAAGAGACAGGTTATAAGCCGCTCGCCCACGCCGTAGCTGTCCACCTTAGCGCCCTGGAAAATCATATCACGGATTAAATACTCATCAAGCGAGTTTGAAATACAAATCTTGCAGTCGGGATAGCCCGCCTCGTCAAGCATTTTGCGGGCGCGCTTGGTGATATAGGTTATATCGCCGCTGTCGATACGTATACCCAGCGGGCGTTTGCCTAAAGGCTTTAAAACCTCGTCAAAAACCTTTATCGCGTTGGGAATACCCGATTTCAGTACATTGTAGGTGTCCACAAGCAGCATACAGGAATCGGGATATTTTTCGGCGTAGGTCTTAAAGGCGGTGTACTCGTCGTCAAAGAGCTGAACCCAGCTGTGCGCCATCGTACCCGACGCGGGGACGCCGAAATCCTTTGCGGTAAGCAGACAGGAAGTGCCCTTGCAACCGCCGATTATAGCGGCTCTCGCGCCGTAATACGCCGAACCGTAGCCGTGGGCGCGCCTTGCGCCGAACTCCATAACCGGTCTCCCCTGCGCCGCGCGAACGATTCGGTTAGCCTTGGTGGCAATAAGCGACTGGTGGTTGATTGTAAGCAGGAGCATTGTTTCGAGCATAAGCGCCTGCATTGCGGGTCCTCTTACCGTAACGATAGGCTCGTGCGGGAAAATAACCGTACCCTCGGGCATAGCCCAAACGTCGCAGGTAAACTTAAAATTACGCAGATATTCGATAAATTCCTCGGAAAATAACTTCAGTCCCTTTAAATACTCGATATCCTCGTCGGTGAATTTGAGGTCGTTCATATATTCGATAAGCTGTTCAAGCCCCGCCATAACAGCGTAACCGCCGTTGTCGGGAACACGGCGGAAAAACATATCGAAATAGGTCACCGTGTCGCGCATATCGCTTGTGAAAATACCGTTCGCCATAGTAAGCTCATAAAGGTCCATTATCATTGTGAGGTTTAATTCTTTATTTTGCATAATCATTTTCTCCTTAAAACGGAAAAATTACATTTTTTCGGGCGCGTTTATCTTCATTAATGTGAGTACGTTTTTAATAACGGTCGCCGTATCGGCGCAAAGGGTAAGTCTTGCCTGCATAAGGGGCTCGTCTGCGCCCTTAACGCGGCATACCGCGTAAAATTTATGGAATTTTGTAGCAAGCTCCTCAACATAATGGGTAATTTTTGCAGGGTCGTAGGTTTTCGCCGCAGAAATAATTTCGTCGGTAAGCGCCGCTATGTGGAGGGTAAGCTCCCTTTCCTCGGGCGCGTTTAATAGTGCTAATTCCTCCCCTGTACACTTGCGGCGGGTTATTCCCTCCGCTTCAAGATTGCGGATTATACTGCAAATACGCGCGTAGGCGTACTGAACGTAATAAACGGGGTTTGAGTTTGATTCCTTAACGGCTAAGTCAAGGTCAAAATCAAAGTGACTGTTAGGCTCCCGCAGATTAAAGAAGAATCTTGCCGCGTCGATAGGCACCTCGTCAAGCAGGGTTACAAGGGTAATCGCCTTGCCCGAACGCTTAGAAGCCTTTATAACCTCGCCGTCACGCACAAGCCGCACCATCTGCATAAGCACCGCGTCAAGCTTAGAAGCGTCAACCCCTAAAGCGGTAAGCGCCGCTTTAAGACGAGGCACGTAGCCGTGGTGATCGGCGCCCAAAATATCGATAGCCTTATCAAACTTCCTTACCACAAGCTTATTGTAGTGGTAGGCAATATCGGGTACAACATAGGTCGGAACGCCGTTCGCGCGCACCAGCACAAAATCCTTGTCACAGCCGAAGTCGGTCGCCTTAAACCAAAGGGCGTTTTCCTGTTCGTAGGTGTGACCGCTCTGCTTTAAAAGCTCAATAATCCTCCCCGTTTCCCCGCTTTGGTGGAGGGAGCTTTCCTTAAACCATGTATCGTAATGAATACGGTATTTTGCAAGGTCGTCATGAAGCCCCTGAATATTCTTTGGAAGTGCAAATTCAACCAAAGCCTTTCTGCGCTCCTCCTCGGATTTTTCCACATAGCTGTCGCCGTGAATTTCGGCAAACGCCCTTGCGTGATTGATAATATCCTCCCCGTGGTAGGAGTCCTCGGGCATTTCAATGCCCTCCTTATAAAGCTCTAAATAACGAAGGTCTAAGGAGAGGGCGAACTTATTAATCTGATTGCCCGCGTCGTTAATATAAAACTCCCGCTCGGTGTAATAGCCCGCCGCCTCTAAAACCGCGGCTAAGCAGTCGCCCAAAGCGCCGCCGCGGGCGTTGCCTATGTGCATAGGACCTGTGGGATTTGCCGAAACAAACTCCACCAAAACCCGCTTACCCGCGCCGAAATCGCTTTTTCCGTAATCCGCGCCCTTTTCGTCAACGTCGGCTAAAATATCGGCGTAATACCTGTCCGACAAAAAGAAGTTGATAAAGCCGGGTCCTGCTATCTCGCTTTTTTCAATATATGTGTCGGAAAAATCAAACTCGGAAGAAAGAATCTCGGCTATCTGTCGCGGCGACTTGTGGAAAAGCCTTGCCCAAACCATAGCGGCGTTTACCGCTAAGTCGCCGTGCTCCCTGCTTTGCGGTACCGAAACCGAAAATTCGGTAAGCTCCGCCCTTTCAAGCTCTCCTTTTTCCATTGCCGATTTTGCGGCATTTAAAATACAAGCGTTTATTTGTTCCTTTGTTTTTGATACTATGAGTGACATTTATTTTACCCCTCTAACCGAAATTTTAACCGTATTACGGCTGACAAGCTTTAAATTTGAATCTATGGTATATTTCATTGAAATATCGCCGCCGTCCGCCGTTAAGTTTGTTTTTACACTCTCGCCCGATATACCGATAAGCAGTTCTCCTACGTCCGTATTATAGGCGCAGACGCTCCGCTTTCCCTCCTCGACTACAAGTCGGCTTTCAACCGCGCCGGTACGCTGCATAATAACCGAGCTGTCGGGCTTTACATATATAGAGGTTTTAACCTTTCCCATTCCGAGCATTTCGGTTTCGTCGTAGGTTAAGAAATAGCTCCCGTTTTTCACTCCGAACCGTCCGTCGGTCATAAGCTCGATGTTTTCATCTCCGTCCGAGCCTTTTATACTTATAATAACATCCTTCATCATAAATCGTTCAAATCCACCTGTTCTACCCTACCGTCGTCTAATTCCTCGCCCAAGAGGACAGAGGCAAGGCTTTTAAAAGAATCGGGCTTATCGCTTACATAAAACTTATGCTTTCCTTTATTTTCGCCGCTGTTTTGCAGTCCCGCGGTTTCGATATAGTCGGCTACCGCCTTTGATACTGCAACGCCGGGATTAATAAGCCTTACGCCGTCGCCCGCAACCCTGCTTATTGCCCTTTCAAGGACGGGATAATGGGTACAGCCGAGTATAAGGGTATCACAGCCCGCCTCAATTACGGGGGCGAGATACCGCCTAACCGTCTCGGTCACCACTATATCGTCTTCAGAGCACCAGCCCTCCTCGACAAGCGGTACAAAAAGCGGACAGCTTGCGGCGGTAACCTCTGCTTTCGGCATAAGCTTTAGTATTTCCCTTTTATGACTGCCGCTCGAAACCGTCGCGGGAGTACCGATAACGCCTATTTTTCCGTTTTTGGTCGCACTTACCGCAGATAAAGCCGCGTGGGTCACCATTTCAAAAAACGGAACCGGAAGAGCCCTCGCGCTGTCCGCCGCGACCGAAGAAACCGTGCCGCAGGCGGCGATTATAAGCTTAACGCCGTGGCTTAACAAAAAGCGTTCGTCCTCGGCGGCGTATTTTTTAATTGTTTCGCGGCTTCGCGTTCCGTAGGGAACGCGGCCGGTATCGCCGAAATAGACAATATCCTCATTAGGCATCTGCTTTATAAGCTCTCTTACTACCGTAAGTCCGCCGAGTCCCGAGTCAAACACGCCTATTGCACGACCGTCCGTCATGCAATCAACCCCTTAAACTTTAATTCATTTTATAATACCACATTTTTGCGTTATTCGCAACCTAAAAATGAAAACTGTTAAAATTTTAGCGTTAAAATGCTAATTTCAAGCATAACAGCTTGACCCGCGCAGTATAATATGGTAAAATTTGAAAAGCTTATTTCAGATTTCGGAGGACACTATGGGTATAACTGAGTTGTTTTTTATTGCGCTCGGACTTTCAATGGACGCGTTCGCGGTATCGGTATGCAAGGGACTTTCCACACAGTGGTTAAAGCCGCGCCATTACATAGCTGTCGGTCTCTGGTTCGGGGGCTTTCAGGCGCTTATGCCCTTTATAGGCTACCTTTTAGGCTCCTCCTTTGAAGGCTACATTACCGAATACGACCATTGGATTGCCTTCGTCTTGCTTGCCTTTATAGGCGGAAATATGCTAAAAGAAGGCTTATCTAAGGAGACAGATTCGGTCAATTCCTCGTTCAGCGCGGCTACAATGGCGGTGCTTGCGGTTGCGACAAGCATTGACGCGCTTGCGGTCGGCATCACCTTTGCGCTGTTACCCAACGTTAATATCGCCGCGGCGGTAGGCTTTATCGGGGTTATAACCTTTGCTCTTTCCTGCGTAGGACTAAAGATAGGAAATGTTTTCGGTACAAAATATAAAAGCAAGGCGGAAATAGCAGGCGGTGTGATTCTGATTCTTATAGGCTTAAAGATATTGCTTGAGCATTTGGGAGTAATAAGCTTTTAATATAAATTCGTAATTAATTATTCTAGGTTAATAACGGCCGGTCGAGGACGCCCATCGCTACGGTGGATTAATTCAACCTTGTAGGGGCAGGCGTCCTCGACTGTCCGTATATTTTTCCTTTAAATCGAATATTTATCAATCTCGTCAAGCTCTTCCCTTGTGAACGAGGTGTTATTTACCGCCCTTATATTGTCGAGTATCTGGGAGGGCTTTGAAGCACCTATCAGCACGGAGGTCACCGCGCCGTCCTTCAGTACCCACGCAAGCGCCATTTCGGCTAAGGTTTGTCCTCTGCTTTCAGCTATTTTTGAAAGGGCTTTTACCTGAGCCAACCTTTCCTCGGTAACAGCTGACGAGGTTAAAAATCTGCCGTCGGTTTTAATTCGGCTGTCCTCGGGAATACCCTTTAAATAGCGGTCGGTTAGCATACCCTGCGCCAAAGGACTGAAAGCGATTATGCCCTTTTTAAGCTCTGCGGCGGTTTCCTTAAGCCCGTTATGCTCTATTGTGCGGTCGAAAATCGAATAGCGGTTCTGATTTATAATGAACGGACAATGTAGCTCCTTTAATATTTCGGCAGCCTTTTTTAGCCTTTCGCCGTCATAGTTTGAAAGTCCGACATAAAGGGCTTTTCCGCTGTTTACGGCAGAGGCAAGTGCTCCCATAGTCTCCTCAAGGGGAGTTTCGGGGTCGGGGCGGTGGTGGTAGAAAATATCAACATAGTCAAGCCCCATACGCCTAAGGCTTTGGTCAAGGCTTGAAAGCAGATACTTACGGCTTCCCCAATCTCCATAGGGTCCGTCCCACATTGTATAGCCCGCCTTTGTGCTGATAATCAGCTCGTCGCGGTAAGAACGTAGCTCCTCCCGCATAATTTTTCCGAAATTCTTTTCGGCGCTCCCTGCCTCGGGACCGTAGTTGTTGGCAAGGTCAAAGTGGGTTATGCCGTTATCAAAGGCGGTAAAGCACAGCGCCTTCATATTATCGTACCTCGCGGTGTCTCCGAAATTGTGCCAAAGCCCCAGCGATACTGCGGGAAGCTTTAAACCGCTCGCCCCGCAACGGTTATATACCGCGTTTTCATATCTTTTTTCATTTGCAGAATACATAAAAATTCCACCCTTTCATTTGAATCTAAAGAGTATTTTTTGAATATCGTCGTCAAAAAGATTTTCCTTTGTAACCGCCGTAACAGCCGTATACAACTCACCCTCCTGTATCGATTCGCCCGAAACTAAGGCGGCGGCGTTTTCAACCCCTAAAAATCCCATTGCAAAGGGATTTTGAACAATAAGGGCGTCCATCTCCCCCGTTTCAAGCATACCGACAGAGGTTATATTGCTGTCAAAGCCTACAGCGCGCACCTTTTCGGACAGCCCGAGTTCTTTTACGGCATTACCAACCCCTAAGGTCATCCATTCGTTAAAGCCGACTATAACGTTTATGCGGGAATCCTGATTTAATAGCCTTTTAGCAGCATCGGTGGCGCTTTCCTCGTTGCTTTCAGCCGTAACCGAAGCGATAATTTGTGCGTTCGAAACGGAGCTTAAATACTCCTTAAAGCCCTCCTCGCGCTGATTGCCGTTGTCTGTGTCGGCGTTGTAATTTACAAGCCCTATATAAATATTTGCCTCATTTGCAAAGCCGTCGGTCGCCGCCTTTGCCGCCGCCTTTCCTGCCGCGATATTGTCGGTCCCGATAAAAAGGCTCACCATATCGGAATTTAAGTTGCTGTCAATCGTTATTACCTTTACCCCCGCGCGTACGGCGGCGTTTACAGCGTCAACCGATTTATTGCAGTCTATAGCCGAGAGCACAATCGCGTCCGCACCGTTATTGACAGCATTTACAATCATAGCGTTCTGGGCTTCGTAGTCCTCCTCATTTTCGGGACCCTCAAAGGTGACCGAAACGTTGTATTCCGTCGCGGCGGAATATACCCCGTTTTTAACGTTGTGCCAAAAATCAGAATTAATCGCCTTTGCTATTACGGCTATATATATTTTTTCTTTGGTTTTTGTACAGGCGCATAAGCCTAACGCGATCGCAAGGGACAAAAGAAGCGATATTATTTTTTTAAAGCTCATTTTGCGCCTCCTTATCGATTTTGGGTATCCTTACGGTGACCGTAGTGCCAACGTCAAGCTCGCTTTCAATGCTGAGACCGTATTTTTCGCCGAAGTAAATTTTAAGTCGGTCATTTACGTTTTTAACCCCTATTCCTCCCGAGTCGCTCCGCTCCTTTGCAAGTATTTTACGGCATTGCTCCTTAGTCATACCAACGCCGTTATCCGAAACGGTAATTAAAATATCGTCGCTGCCGTCATCAGCGGTTTTAACTGTTATTTTAATTTCCCCCTCGTCAACCATTCGGTCAATACCGTGATAAATTGCGTTTTCTATCAGCGGCTGAACCGTGATTTTATTACAAAGAAAATCCATAAGGGAGGAATCCGCGTCAATCGAGTAGGAAAACTGACTGCGGTAGCGGTAGCTTTGAATAATAAGGTAGCTTTCCGCGTGCTGAAGCTCCTCCTTGACGGTAATAAGCTCACGTCGTCGGC